>DATFAJ010000052.1:0-10001 GCA_035254745.1 Candidatus Methylomirabilota bacterium
GCGAGTTGAAATAGCCCTGGCGCGCGAAGACCCGAACCGCGGCCTCGATGATCTGCTGGGGCTTGTCTGGATCACGCATGGGAAGAGATGAACCGCGGTTCATACTATTCGCGACCCCCGGGACTGTCAAACGGAAGTCGGTCGTGAGCCGCGCGACTGGCAGCTCGCGATGTACTCCTGGAGCCGAGTGAACTCCCGGGAGTCGAGGTTCGCGAAGACGAGCACCGCGCCGCCCTCGTAGGCTTCCCACACCAGCGCGGGCAGGCGCAGGCGATCGAGCCCGGGCCGGGCCGGCAGCTCGATGACCACCACGTCCCCCTCGACGAGGGGCTGATCGGTGACCACGCGCCCGCCCGAGCCACTCAGATCGACGGTGTGGCCGTTGGCGGTTCCCGCCGATCCTCCTTCCACCCGGATCGGCAGGCTCACCGGCACCCGCGGAAAGCGTCGGCGCATGTCGCTGCGCGAGACGAACGGCGTCACGCGGCCGGCCGGTGAGTCGGACATCTTCAGGAACGCGACACCGATGCTCTCCCGGTCGCGCCGCACCACGGTGCCCACCATCTCGAGACGTCCCGCGTCGCCCGGTAGCGTCACCCGCACCGTGACGATGCTGTCGACCGCCGCGTCGGTGTCCGAGCGCACCTTCATCCCGGACAGGCTCAGGTTGATCACCTCGCCCGACACCACGCGGCCGTCCGTCGATTCCACCGTGGCCGGCCAGGCCGCCGCCGCCCTCGGGAACGCCCGTCGATCGTGACCGCTCACCCGGACTCCTCCCTCCCGCACCGCCTCGCCGCCTCGGCACGCGCGTGATTCGACCCTGACGCGTCGGGGGCCTTCCTGTCAACTCTTGCGATCGGGCCGCTCGCCTTGACGGCTCCGACACCGGCGCGTACGATGCCGCACCATGACGGTCAAGTATCGCGTCGGCATCATGCCGGGACCGTGGCCTCCCGGCCGCGACGGCGCCGCTTTCCTGTGGACGCTCTGCGACATGCTGGAGCGGAGCGACGTGGATTCGATCTGGCTCTCGGATCGCCTCTCCTCTCCCGCACCCGTCCCCGAGGTCATGACCACGCTCGCCGCGATCGCCGCGCGCACCACCCGGCTCAAGTTCGGGCCGAGCGTGGTGGTGCTCCCGTATCGCACCCCGGTGGTCGCGGCCAAGGAGATGGCCACGGTGGACTGGCTGTCCCAGGGACGCCTCTTCCCCGCGGTGGGAGTGGGAGTGGAGCTGCCGCGCGAGTTCGACGCCTCCGGAGTGCCCTTCGCGGAGCGCGGTCGGCGCACCGACGAGGCGATCCGGGTGATGCGCCTGCTCTGGACCCAGGACGAGGTCACCTTCCAGGGCGACTTCTACAAGCTCGACCGGGTCTCGATCTTCCCGAAGCCCTGGCAAACCCCGCCGCCGATCTGGATCGGGGGCAAGAGCGAGGCCGCGATGCGGCGCACCGCGGGCCTCGGCGACGGCTGGATCCCCTCCTTCATCACCCCGGACGAGATGCGGGCCGGGGTCCAGAAGGTGCACGACCTGGCCGGCGCGGCGGGCCGGCAGGTTCCGGAGGATCACTTCGGCACCCTGATCAACTACGCGATCGCGGACTCGGAGGCGACCGCGCTGGCCCTGGCCCAGCCCTACGTGCCCCGCGGACGCGTGGACGAGGCCACCATGCGCCAGTGCACCGCCTTCGGCCCGGCGGGCCGTCTGATCGAGAAGGTGGAGGAGTACGTGAAGGCGGGCGCCTCCAAGTTCATCCTGCGCCCACTCTGTCCGCCCGATCGGATGCTCGAGCAGCTCGCGCTCGTCGGCGAGCAGGTCTGCCCGGAGTTCCACCGCCGCTCGAGCTAGGTCACTCCAGCCCGGCCCCGTATACTGCAGCCATGCGTGGACTCCATTCGCTGACCCTCGCGGTGCTTCTCGCGCTCGCGCTATCTTCCCTGGCCGGCTGCTCGCTGGTCACCCTCGACTTCCAGCCCAAGATCCGGCCGCTCGAGGAGGAGACGGTCGAGGGCAAGGGGTCGAGCAAGATCCTGCTCCTCGACCTCTCGGGCACGCTCGCCGAGGACCTGCCGAGCTTCTCGCTGGGGGCGCCGGCGCCGCGGGTGCCGCTCCTGGCTCGGGTGCGGGAGGAGCTGACCAAGGCCGAGAAGGATGACCACGTCCGCGCGCTCATCGTGCGGATCAACAGCCCGGGCGGGACCATCACCGCCTCCGACATCCTCTACCACGAGATCCTCGCCTTCAAGCAGCGTCGCAAGATCCCGGTCATCGCGGCCATCATGGACGTGGGCGCATCCGGCGGCTACTACGCGGCGCTCGCCGCCGACACCATCGTGGCCAACCCCACCACCATCACCGGCAGCATCGGGGTGGTCATGGTCACGGTCAACGCACAGGGGCTGATGGAGAAGATCGGGGTCGCCCCGCTCGCGATCAAGTCGGGTCCGATGAAGGACGCGGGCTCGCCGTTCCGAGCCCTGACCGGGCCCGAGCTGGCCGTCTTCCAGAACATCATCGACGAGATGTACGGCCGGTTCGTGGGGCTCATCGTGCAATCTCGGAAGCTGCCGGAGGACCGCGTGCGCGCACTCGCCGACGGCCGCGTGTACACCGCCGAGCAGGCGCTACGGCTCGGCCTGGTCGACCGCATCGGATACCTCGAGGACGTGGTCAAGCTGGCCAGGGACGCGGCGAAGCTCGACGAGGCGCGGGTCGTGATGTATCACCGCCCGAAGGAGTACCGCTCCAACCTCTACTCGAGCACCCTCGCGGCGGCGACCGCGGACAGCACTCTGGCCCAGTTCGCCGCCGTGCTCGGCGGCAGCGGGCCGCGCTTCCTCTATCTCTGGTGGCCCTAGGTGGACGTCGGAGCTGACCCGGGCCGGGGCCGCGGCCCGTCGGGACGGCGCTACGCCGAACGCTGGAACTCCTGCGCGGAGATGCCGTAGCGCTTCATCTTGGCGTGTAGCGTGGTGTAGTTCGTGCGGAGCAGCCGCGCCGCCTGGCTCTTGTTGCCGAGCGTGCTGACGAGGGCGCGGCGGATCGCCTCGGCCTCGGCCCGGGTCACCGCCGAGTCGACGATCTGGCGGAGCGAGAAGACCCCGACGGGCATTGGCGCGTGAGCCTCCTTCGGGGCCTCGACGGCGGGCGCCGGCGGAGCGACCGGATCGGGAACTGACATCCGCATCGGAACGGCCTCGAGTGTGCTCATGCCTTGCCCTCCTGCTGGCGGTGGGTGCGAAACCACGCCCATAGCAGGGCAAGTGCGGTGCCACCCCGAGTCACGTTCCGAAAGCCCGACCGACAGACGGCCCGATCCCGACATTCCAGCCAGTTACGGCGCCGCCGCACCCGGATCAGACGCATGGGAATCCGCTGCGATAGCGGATCGGCACCAGACCTATGGCGCCCGCCCCATAGGGCCGGCGCGAGGAAAGGCGCTCAGCGGGGCGTGAAGTCCCGGGCGGAGATCCCGTAGCGCTTCATCTTCGCGTGCAGCGTCGTGTAGTCGGTCCGGAGGAGCCGCGCGGCCTGGCTCTTGTTGCCCTTGGTCGACTCGAGCGCGTGGCGGATGATCTCGCGCTCGGCCTGGACCGCGGCGAGCTCGGCGACCTCCCGCAGCGACAGATCCTCGCCCACCGGCTCGGCACCGGCGCGCGCGTGGGCGGGAGCCGACGCGCTGAGGGCCGGGATGTGCTCGGGCGTCACCACGTCGGTCGCGAGCAGCGCCGCCTTCCGCACCACGTTGCGCAGCTCACGCACGTTGCCCGGCCAATCGTGGTGCAGCAGCACCTGCATCGCCTCGTCCGAGATGCGTCGTACCGGCCGGCGCAGCTCCATGCTCACCTCGTCGAGGAACCGCTGCGAGAGGTGCATGATGTCCTCACGACGGCTCCGCAGCGGGGGAAGCGCGATCGTGAACTCGCTGAGACGGTAGTAGAGATCGGCCCGGAAGCGGCCCGCCTTGACGCTCTCCTCGAGCTCGGAGTTGGTCGCCGCGATGATGCGCGCGTCCACCGTCACCGCGCGCGCCCCACCGAGGGGATGGACCTCGCGCTGCTCGAGGGCCCGCAGGAGCTTGGCCTGCGTGGCGAGAGGTACGTTGCCGATCTCGTCGAGGAACAGGGTGCCGCCCTTGGCGAGCTGGAAGTGTCCCTCCCGCCGGGCCTGGGCACCGGTGAAGGCGCCCCGCTCGTGACCGAAGAGCTCCGACTCCACCAGCGTCTCCGGGATGGCTCCGCAGTCGACCGCCACGAACGGGGACTGCCGGCGCGGGCTCTGCTGGTGGATGGCGCGAGCCACCAGCTCCTTGCCGGTGCCGGTCTCGCCCTGGACGAGCACCGTGAAATTCGACTCCGCGACCTGGGCCACCTGCTGGATCACCAGCGCGATCGCGGGGCTTCCGCCCATGCGCTCGGCCAGCGTGCTGCCCTGGCCCTGCCGCTTGAGCTCCTCGATGCGCGAGTGGAGGCGGTGGCGCTCGACCGCCCGCTCGAGGGTGAGGATCAAGAGCTCCACGTCGAACGGCTTGGTCAGGTAGTCGTAGGCGCCGAGCTTCATGGCCCGGACCGCGGTGGCCAGGTCGGCGTGGGCGGTGCAGATGATGACGGGCAGCTCCGGGTCGAGGCGCTTGATCTCGGGCAGCGCGTCCATGCCGTTCATCCGCGGCATGCTGAGATCCATCAGGATCACGGCCGGACGCTCGCGCGGCACCGCCTCGAGCGCGGCGGCCCCGTCCTCGGCGGTGACCACCTCGTAGCCCTTGCTCTGGAGGACCGCCGCGAGGAGCGATCGGATCTCGGCCTCGTCGTCGACCACCAGGATCTTGGTCACCGGATCATCCCGTGGCCCGGAGCTGATAGATCGCGATGTGCCGGATCGAGGCGACCGGGTGCGTCGCGTCGGCCAGCAGGAGGAGATCCAGCTCCACGAATTCGTGCCCCTTGCCCTGGAAGAGGTTCTTCACCTTGGCGCGCGTCTCTAGACGTTGGCCGACGCGGGGCATGCTCAGGTGCTGACCGTGGCTCTCCACGTGGATCCACGGGCTCACCCGCACGTTCCGGTCGAGCGCGCGGTTGGCCTGATCGAGGTACAGGCCGGGATGCGCGGGCGCGTCGGCGCCCTGGTAGATCGGCAGCGTGTCGCTCACCCGCTTGAGGAACGCGTCGATCACCGAGCGCTCGAGCAGCAGCTCGGGCGTGCCGAGCACGGTGTGCGCCGCGAGATGGGCCCGGGTCGCCAGCGGTCGCTCGGCAGGAAGGGGCGCGGCGGGATAGGCGCCCTGCTCCGGCAACGCGAGCAGCGGGCCCAGCGGAAGGCCCATCGTCGCGGTGGCGCAGACCTCGTCCTCGTCGTTCACCACCCGGGCCTGGATCGTCACCTCGTCCCGGGAGTGCGAGGCCACGCTGGTGCGGACCGCGACCTCCTGGCCGAAGTAGACCGGCCTCGCGAAGCGCACCGAGAAGGTGCCGTGATCGAGCCAGGCCCCGCCGAGCGCGGCCACCACCGGGCGCGTCATCCACGAGTACACGGTCACCCCGGGGACCAGGCCGCCGCGGAAGCCAAACTCGCGGGCGAGCCCGTCCTCGTGGATCTTGTTCTCCCACGCGTCGTGCGTGGGCGTGGCGCTCACCCGGTATTCCGGGAGATCGGTCCCCACCACCAGGGCGTCGAGGCTCATCGCGATCGTCAGGGTTGGAGAGGCTTGCCGCCGTAGCCTCCGGCGAGATCCTGGTCCGCATTCCACCGGACCCAGGTGGTCTCGAGCGGGTCGACGGCGAGCGCGACCGGCTGCGCCGGCACGCCGGACGCAGGGACGACCAGCTGCTGCGGGCCGGTGAGGGTCCGCTCCCACTGCCGGTCCGGGCCCGCGCACACCGCGCTTCCGTGGTGGACCTGCACCAGCAGGGCGCCGTCCGCGCTCCGCCTCAGTCCGACCCCGGCGCCGCGGACGGTGACCACCGCGGGCCCGGCCCGCACCTCGATCTGCGTCGACGCGGGACTCCCGGGCATCACCGCGACCCAGAGCCATCCGCTGTCGAGCCGCACCCGCGTCGGCCCCGGGGTCTCACCGCCTTCGGAGGCGAGCAGCGCGATCTGGGAGCGCGAGCCGAGCCGCAGCGCCTGACCGCTCGCGGTGCGGAGGGTGACCCGGCCGCCGAGCTGGGTGCGGACGCTGTCGCCTTCACCGGCGTCGGCGCGCAGGACCGCGGGCGCCCACGCCGGTGTGCCCTTCTGGTACAGCTCGGCCGTGCCGCCGAGCGTGACGAGCTTGGCGGGCAGCTCGCGCGGCTGTGCCCACGCTCCCGGCGCGACGAGACCGACGAGGAGGACGACTCCACCCAGGACGGCCGCCCTCAGGATCTTGGGCACGCTCAGACCTCCGTGGACTTCGGTTGGTGTCCCGGACAGCGTAGCACGGGGAGCCGCGGATACTTCGCAAACGCGGGGTCCCGGCTCGCGAGCGCGCAGAGCCAGAAGGCGGATCCCCGTCCCGACACCACGCGGCGGGCGTGGGCGCAGCTCGCGCACAGGCCGGGATCGTCGCGCGAAGGCCGCGTCTCGCCGGGCCGAGAGATGGCTAGCGGCCGGTGAAGCGCGGGGGCCGCTTCTCGAAGAAGGCCGCGATCCCCTCGCGCGCGTCGTCGGACAGGGCGACCAGGGTGATCAGCTCCCGGAGATAGCGCAGGGCCGCGCCGTACTCCATCTCCGGCACCATGGCCGCCGCCTCCTTGGCGAGCCCGAGGGCGGTCGGCGAATAGCCCGCGAGCGTGCGGGCCAGCGCGCCCACCGCGCCGTCCAGCTCGCCCCGGGGGACGAGGCGACTCACCAGCCCCATCTCGTAGGCCTCGCGCGCGGACACCGGCTCGCCGGAGAGGATCATCAGCAGCCCTCGCTTGCGTCCCACCGCGCGGAGGATCGGCGCCATGACGATGAGTGGGAGCAGCCCGACCTTGATCTCGGGCAGCCCGAAGGTCGCGTCCTCCGCGGCCACCACGATGTCCGCCCCGGCGGCCAGCCCGCAGCCGCCGGCCAGGGCGTAGCCGTGCACCTGGGCGATCACCGGCGTGCGCATCCGGGCCATGTGCTCCAGGATGCGGCCGAGCCCGCCGAAGGATTCGCGCGCCTGGAGCGTCGTGCCGCGATCGGCGACCTTCTTGAGGTCGGCGCCCGCGCAGAACGCGCGGTCCCCCGCCCCGCGCAGGACGACGACCCGCGCGGCCGGATCGTCCTCGAGCCGGCGCAGGGTGGATTCGAGCTCGCGCAGCAGGGCCTCGTTGAGCGCGTTGCGCACCTCCGGTCGGTTCAGGGTCACGCGGGCCACACCCTCCGCCACCTCCACCAGCAGGACCGGCTCGCTCATCGCTCCGGCCCCTCGTCGAGGAGCGCGAGGAACTGGCTCAGGATGCGCGCGGTCGCACCCCACACGAGATCGTCGGCCGAGACCTGGTAGAAGAGCACGGGGTGGGGCTCGCCGTCCCGCTCCCACATCTCGGTGCGAAAGATGGCGGGATCGCGGAGGGTGGCGAGCGGCACCTCGATCACCCGCTCGATCTCGCGCCCGTCCGGCCTGAACTCCACCGGGTCCCGCACGATGCCCACCACCGGGGTGATCACGAAGTTGGTAGCCCGCGTCGGCGTGTCGTCGAGAAGACCCAGCACTTCCACCGCCTCGGCGGGCAGACGGATCTCCTCCCACGCCTCGCGCAGGGCGGTCTCGACGCGCGAGCCATCCCGGGTCTCGACGACCCCACCCGGGAACGAGAACTGCCCCTTGTGGTGAGGCACGCCCGAGGTCTTCTTGGTGAACACGACGTGAGGCCCGCCGTGGTCCGTGATCGGCACCAGCACCGCGGCCGAGACCAGATCGCTACGATCCAGGGTGAGGCGAGGGCGCCGGCTCAGCGCCGCGTCGAGGCGTTTGCGCAGGGCTTCCAGATCCATCCGCCGGTCAGATGAACCGGCACGACACGCTGCCGAGACGCGTGAAGGAGGCGCGCGCCGACTGCCCGGCGGTCGGGCGCAGCACCTTCGAGATGGAGCCGGTCAGCACGATGTCGCCCGCGCGCAGCCCGCGCCCCATCCGGCCGAGCGTGTTGGCGGCCCACGCGAGCGACACCAGCGGGTTGCCGAGGACCTCCGCCGCGGTCTGGGTCGCGACGATCTGGCCGTCCTGCTCGAAGACCACGCCCTCGAGGGCGAGATCGAGGCCGGTGACCGCCGTGAGGGGGCGGCCGAGCACGATGGCGTTGGCGTAGACGCCGTCCGCGATCACGTCGACCCCCCGCGGGGTGCCGCTCAGCCGGAAGTCGATCAGCTCGAAGGACGCCATCGCGCCCTCCACCGCCAGCAGCGCGGACGCGGTGGTCACGCCCGGACCGGCGAGGTCCGCCTTCAGGAGGAACGCCACCTCGACCTCGACGCCGGGCGCCGCGAAGCGCGCGACGGGCACCGCGTCACCGCTTCCGAACACTCCGGAGCCGAGCAGGAAGCCCAGGACCGGCTCGGTCACCCCGTGCCGCTCCTGGAGGGCGGCGGTGGTGAAGCCCACCTTCCACCCGATCACCCGCTCCCCTTGCCCGATCAGCGCCTGCTCGAGCTCACGCTGGAGGGCGTAGGCCCGCTCGACCGTGAGATCCGGGGTGGTCTCGCTCAGCGGGCTGGCCCCGCGCCGGCCCAGGCGACCCGCGAGGAGATGCTCGACGGACGACGCGGTCACGGAACGCGGCCGGGCTCAGCTCGCCACGGGGCGTGGCTGCAGCCGTTCGACGACGGTGGCCAGCACCCCCGCCGCGCTCCCGCGCACCAGGAGATTCGCCTGGCCGTCGTGGGGCGTCTCGCTCAGGTTCACGATCGCAAGCGTGGCCCCGGCCTCCTTGGCGTGGAGCGGCATGTAGGCGGCCGGGTAGACGACCAGCGACGAGCCGACCACCACGAAGAGATCGCAGACCCGGGCGCGCCGCTCGGCTTCCTCGAGCTCTGCGCGAGGCATGGACTCGCCGAACATGACCGTGCGCGGCTTGATGATGCCGCGGCAGGGCGGATCGCACATCGGGACCGCCACGCCCGCGTCGAGCCACTCCTGCACCCGCTCCCGCTCGTAGGGCGTCTCGCAGCTCAGGCATCGGGCCTGCGTGGCGTTGCCGTGCAGCTCGATCACCCGGTCTGCGGGAAGCCCCGCCCGCTGGTGCAGGTTGTCGATGTTCTGGGTGATCACGCAGTCGAGCTTGCCGAGCCGCCACAAGGTCACCAGCGCGTGGTGGCCCGGGTTGGGCTCGGCCCGCCGGATCACCGGGAAGGTGGTGCGGCCGAGCTCCCAGTAACGGCGCCGGCCCGCCTCGCTCCCCATGAACTTCTGGAACGTGAACTCGTTGGGGTCGAACCGGTCCCAGACGCCTCCCGGGCTGCGGAAGTCCGGGATGCCCGATTCGGTGCTGACCCCGGCCCCGGTGAAGACGACGACCCGGCGGGCACCCGCGACGAGCTCGGCCAGCCGCTCGACACCGGCCTCGATCACGACCGGCGCTTCCCCTTTGCTTTCGGCGCCTTCTTCACCCCACTCTTCCTGGCCGCTTTAGCCGTCTTGGGCTTGGCCTTGGGCCGGGCGGAGGCCGCGCGGGGCCTGGGCCGGGCAGCCACGTGCGCCTCGTTCCGGGCGCCCACCCCGCCGCGGATCCTGGGCCCGCGCCCGATCGCCTCGATCCAGGCGGCGAGCTCGGATGCCAGCTCGGGATAGGCGTGCTCGCGGTAGACCTCCAGCGCCCGGAGGGCGGCGGGGTCCTTCCAGGGCTTGAGCACGAACGGCGCCTCGGGGTCCTGCAGGTCGAATGGCGCCTCGGTGGCCATGGTCATCACGATGTACCGGCGAGTCAGCTCGGGCATGTCGATCGCCTCACTTCGCTCAGGGCCGGGAAATGACCGCGCGCCCCACGCGCCGGTCGTGAATGTCGTCGACCATCCGGATGCCCGACGAGCCCGATCATCGCCCTCTCCTCTC
>DATFAJ010000053.1:0-2240 GCA_035254745.1 Candidatus Methylomirabilota bacterium
GGCCCGCACGCGTTGGCGAGCACGGTGCCCCCGATCTTCTGGAAGGTGTCCATGATGCCGTCGCGCTTGATGGTCTGGTAGATGCGCTCCGAGCCCGGGGTCACCAGGAACGGGGTCTTGGCCTTGAGGCCCGCCTTGAGCGCCTGCGTCGCGATGTGGGCGGCCCGCCGCATGTCCTCGTAGGAGGAGTTGGTGCACGAGCCGATGAGGGTCTGCCGTATCTGGGCCGGCCAGCCCTCCCTCTTCACCTCGGCCGCGAGCTTCGAGATCGCCCGCGCCCGATCGGGCGAGTGCGGGCCCACGATGTGCGGCTCGAGCTCGGAGAGGTTGATCTCGACGACCTCGTCGTAGAACTTCCGCGGGTCGCGCAGCACCTCCGGATCGGCCACCAGGTGCTGGCGGTGCTGCTCGGCCAGCCGCGCGATGTCCGCCCGGTCGGTGGCCCGGAGATAGGCCGCCATCCGGTCGTCGAAGTGGAAGAGCGAGGTGGTCGCCCCCAGCTCCGCGCCCATGTTGCATATGGTGCCCTTGCCGGTGGCGCTGATCGACTCCGCGCCCGGCCCGAAATACTCGATGATCTTGTTGGTGCCGCCCTTGACGGTGAGCAGCCCGCACAGATAGGTGATGACGTCCTTGGGCGAGCTCCAGCCCGCGAGCTTGCCGGTCAGATGAATGCCGATCAGCTTGGGATCGAGCACCTCCCAGGCGAGCCCGGCCATCGCCTCGCCGCAGTCCGCGCCGCCCACCCCGATGGCGGCCATGCCGAGCCCGCCCGCGTTGGGGGTGTGGGAGTCGGCGCCGATCATGAGCCCGCCGGGGAACGCGTAGTTCTCGAGCACGACCTGGTGGATGATGCCGGCCCCCGGCTTCCAGAAGCCGATGCCGTACTTCTTGGAGGTCGAGTGCAGGAAGTCGTAGACCTCGCGGTTCTCCGCGATCGCCCGCTCCATGTCGGCCGCCGCGCCGCTCTCGGCCCGGATCAGGTGGTCGCAGTGCACGGTGCTGGGCACCGCCACCTGCTTCTTGCCCGCCTGCATGAACTGGAGCAGGGCCATCTGGCCGGTGGCGTCCTGCAGGGCCACCCGGTCCACTCGCAGCCGCAGCTGGGCCTTCCCGCGGCTCCACTCCTGCCTGGCGAAGTCGTCCGCGTGGGCGACCAGGATCTTCTCGGCCAGGGTGAGCCCGCGGCCGAAGCGCCGACGGGCCTCGTCGAGCCTGGCGGGCATGGAGTCGTAGAGCCGCTTGATCTGGTCAACCGCCATGGTGGGCCTCCTCGACCGGCGCCGCCGCTCTCGGTCGAGCCACGGCGGACCGCACACACACGTATCGCCTCCCACCGCACAGGCAGGAGGCGACCAGGTAAAATCGCGACTTACGCTAACATGTCGCCCGGGGGAGGTCAAGGGAGCGCGCCCGCCCATGCCCCCTCACATACCAATGTCCGACCCCATCGAGGACTACGCGCTGATCGGCGACGGGGAGGCTGCGGCCCTGGTCTCGCGCCGCGGCTCCATCGACTGGCTCTGCCTGCCCCGCTTCGACTCCCCCGCCTGCTTCGCGGCCCTGCTGGGCGGCCCCGAGCACGGCCGGTTCGGCCTGACTCCCCGGGACGGCAGCCGGTCCGTGCGCCGCCGCTACCGCGACGGCACCCTGGTGCTGGAGACGGACTTCGAGACCGCCGACGGCGCGGTGACGGTGGTCGACTGCATGCCCCAGCGCGAGGGCCCGCCCGTGCTCATCCGGCAGGTCGTCGGCCGCCGCGGCACCGTGCCGATGCGCATGGAGCTGGTCATCCGGATGGACTACGGCTCGGTGGTCCCGTGGGTGCGCCGGTCCGCCCGCGGCATCCACGCGGTGGCCGGGCCCGACGCCCTGATGCTCACCACCGACGTGCCGCTGCGGGGCGAGGGCCTCACCACCGTGGCCGACTTCCCGGTGGCGGCCGGCGAGCGCCGCTCGCTCGCCCTGCACTGGCACCTCTCCCACCTGCCCGTCCCGCCCCCGCTGGACCCCGAGGCGGCGGTGCGCGAGACCGAGGCCTGGTGGCGCCGGTGGGTCGGCGCCTGCGGCTACCAGGGGCCCGACCGGGACGCGGTGCTCCGCTCCCTCGTCACGATCAAGGCGCTCATCTACGAGCCCACCGGCGGCATCGTGGCCGCGCCGACCACCTCGCTGCCCGAGCGGATCGGCGGGGTGCGCAACTGGGACTACCGCATCTGCTGGGTGCGCGACGCGACCTT
>DATFAJ010000054.1:0-5212 GCA_035254745.1 Candidatus Methylomirabilota bacterium
GCGGCGGAGCCGGCGTGAGCGCGACGCGCGTGCGGCCCGGAGCCCTCCCGGACGCGAGCGGACACTTCGGTCGCTTCGGCGGCCGCTTCGTGCCCGAGACCCTCATGCAGCCGCTGGTGGACCTCGAAAAGGCCTACCGGGCCGCCCGCGCCGACGCGCGCTTCCGCCGCCGCCTGCGCGAGCTGCTCCACACCTACGCCGGCCGGCCCACCCCGCTCTACTTCGCGGAGCGCCTGACCCGGCACGTGGGCGGCGCGCGCATCTACCTCAAGCGCGAGGATCTCTGCCACACCGGCGCCCACAAGATCAACAACGTGCTGGGGCAGGCGCTGCTCGCGCAGCGCATGGGCAAGGCGCGGGTGATCGCGGAGACCGGTGCGGGCCAGCACGGGGTGGCCTCGGCCACCGCGGCGGCCCTGCTCGGCCTCGAGTGCGAGGTCTACATGGGCCGGGTCGACGTGGAGCGCCAGGCGCTCAACGTCTTCCGTATGAAGCTGCTGGGCGCGCGGGTGATCCCGGTGGAGAGCGGCTCGAAGACCCTCAAGGACGCGGTCAACGAGGCGCTCCGCGACTGGGTCACCAACGTGCGCACCACCTACTACCTCCTCGGCTCGGTGATGGGCCCGCACCCGTACCCGATGATGGTCCGCGACTTCCACCGGGTGATCGGCGAGGAGGCGCGGGTGCAGGCGCGCCGGGCGACCGGCCGCCTCCCGGATCTCCTGGTGGCGTGCGTGGGCGGCGGCTCCAACGCGATCGGCCTCTTCTGGCCCTTCATCCAGGATCGGCGGGTGCGCATCGTGGGGGTCGAGCCGGGCGGTCACGGCATCAAGAGCGGCAAGCACGGCGCCTCGCTCGGCTCGGGCGCGGTCGGGGTGCTGCACGGCAGCATGAGCTACGTGCTCCAGAACGACGACGGGCAGGTGGCCGAGGCGCACTCGATCTCGGCCGGCCTCGACTACCCCGGGGTCGGGCCCGAGCACTCCTACTACAAGGACACCGGCCGCTTCGAGTACGTCTCGGTCACCGACGACGAGGCCCTCGAGGGATTCCAGGCCCTGACGCGCCTCGAGGGCATCATGCCCGCACTCGAGTCCGCGCACGCGGTGGCCCACGCGATGCGGGCCGCGGCGCGGATGAAGAAGACGCAGACGGTGCTGGTCGGGCTGTCCGGTCGCGGCGACAAGGACGTGCACACCGTCGGCCAGGCGCTCGAGGCGCACGCGGGCAACGGGCGCGGGATCGCCGGCCGCGGGGGCGCCGCGTGAAGCCCGCGGCGGGCCGCGCCCCGTCGCGCCTCGACGCCACCTTCGCCGCGCTGCGGGCCCGCCGCGAGCGCGCCCTGGTCGCCTACTTCACGGCCGGCGACCCCTCGCTCGCGATCACCCGGCGGCTGGTGGTGGAGGCCGCGCGCCGCGGCGCCGACGTGATCGAGCTGGGCATCCCGTTCTCGGACCCGCTCGCCGACGGCCCGGTGATCCAGCGGGCCACCCAGCGCGCGCTCGCGGCCGGGGTGACGCTGCCGCGGGTGCTCGAGCTGGTGCGGGAGATGCGGGGCGAGGTGTCGGCGCCCCTGGTCTTCCTCACGTACTACAACCCGATCCTGGCTTTCGGGCTCAAGGCCTTCTGCCGGACCTCGGTGGAGGCGGGCATCGACGGGGTGATCGTCGCCGACCTGCCCCCCGAGGAGGCCTCACCCCTGCGGACGGAGGCGCTCGCGGCCGGGCTCGACCTGATCCACCTGGTGGCGCCGACCTCGACGCCGGAGCGCATGCGCATGATCGCGCGGGCGAGCGAGGGCTTCATCTACATGGTCTCGCTCACCGGGGTCACCGGCGAGCGCGCCGCGCTGGCCCCCGACCTGACCCGGCAGCTCCGCGCCCTCCGCGCGATCACCACCAAGCCGGTGTGCGTGGGCTTCGGCATCGGCACGCCCGAGCAGGCGGCCCTGGTGGGACAGGCCGCCGACGGCGTCATCGTGGGGTCCGCCATCGTGCGCCTGGTCGAGCAGCACGGCGGCTCGCCCGAGCTCCTCGCCCGCGTGGGCGACTTCATCGCGGGGCTCAAGGCCCCGCTCCGGGGCGGGGGCTAGGCGTGGCCTGGTTCTGGAAGAAGAAGGAGGAGGGCGACGAGGACCGGCCGAAGAAGGTCGTCATCGCCGAGGGCCTGTGGGTCAAGTGCGACTCCTGCCGCGAGATCGTCTACCGCGCGGAGGTCGAGCGCGCGGGTCGGGTCTGTCCCAAGTGCGGCTACCCGTTCCGCATCTCGGCGCGGGAGCGCATCGCCCTCATCACCGACGAGGGCTCCTTCGAGGAGCGCGAGGCCGGCCTGCGCTCGAAGGATCCGCTCGCCTTCAAGGACACCAAGCGCTACACCGACCGGCTCAAGGCGGCCCGGGCGAAGTCCTCGATGGAGGAGGCGGTGGTCACCGGCACCGCCCGCATCGGCGGCTACCCGGTCGCCATCGCGGTGTTCGAGTTCGCGTTCCTAGGCGGCAGCATGGCCTCGGTGGTGGGCGAGAAGCTCACCCGGGCCATCGAGCTCGCGCTGCAGAAGCGGATCCCGCTCCTGATCGTCTCCGCCTCCGGCGGCGCGCGCATGCAGGAGGGCATCCTCTCGCTCATGCAGATGGCCAAGACCTCGGCCGCGCTCGCGCGCCTGGCCGCCGAGCGCGTGCCCTACATCTCGCTGCTCACCGATCCCACCACCGGCGGCGTCACCGCCAGCTTCGCGATGCTCGGGGACCTGATCCTGGCCGAGCCGCGCGCCCTCATCGGCTTCGCCGGCCCCCGCGTCATCGCGGAGACGATCCGGCAGCCGCTGCCCGAAGGCTTCCAGCGCTCCGAGTTCCTGCTCGAGCACGGCCAGCTCGACCTGGTCGTCGAGCGGCGGGAGCTGCGGGCCACGCTCCGACGCATCCTCGCCTTCTTCGGCGGACGCGACCCCGCGCCCGCCCCATGACCTATGCGGAAGCCGTAGCCCGGATCCTCGCCCTCCGCGGTGGGGAGCGGGCCGGTATGCGTCCGGGCCTCGAGCGCATCGAGGCGCTGCTCGACGCGATCGGCCGACCCGAGCAGAGCTTCACCATCGCCCAGGTCGGCGGCACCAACGGCAAGGGCTCCATCTCGGCGATGCTGGCCGCGATCCTCCAGGCCTCGGGACGACGCGTCGGCCTCTACACCTCGCCGCACCTGCGTCACTACCGGGAGCGCATCCGGGTGGACGGCCGCCCGATCTCCGAGGCCGACTTCGTCGACGGGGTGGAGGCGCTCGGCACCCTCATCGCGCGGCTCGACGCCACCGTCTTCGAGGCGGGTACCGCGCTCGCCCTCGACCACTTCTGCCGCGCGCGCGTGGACGTCGCGGTGCTCGAGGTGGGGCTGGGCGGCCGGCTCGACGCCACCACCGTGGGCCGGCCGGAGGTGGTGGTGCTCGGGCCGATCGACTACGATCACCAGCTCGAGCTGGGCGATACCCTGACCGCCATCGCGGGGGAGAAGGCGGCGATCATCCGCGGCGGGGTGGCGTTCTCGGCCCGGCAGGATCCCGAGGCAGCCGCGGTCGTCGAGCGGCGGGCCTTCCAGATGGGCGTGCCGCTCCAGCGCGAGGGCCACGAGCTCCACGTGGTGCCGCGCGGCTTCACCCTCGAGGCGCAGCGGCTCGACCTCGCGGGACCCGACTGGGCCCTCGACGACGTGGCCTGCGGCCTCCTGGGAGTCTTCCAGCCGGGGAACGCGCTGCTGGCCGCCGCGGCGGCCCGCGCCCTGGGCGCGGGCGATCCGGCGATCCGCACCGGGCTCCGGGGCGCCCGCTGGCCCGGGCGCTTCCAGGTCTTCCGCCACGACCCGATCGTGATCCTCGACGGCGCGCACAACCCGGCCGGGGCCCGGGCCCTGGCCGCGTCGCTCTCCGCCTACTTTCCGGGCCGACCGGTCACCTTCGCGATCGGCATCCTCGCCGACAAGGACGCGGGCGGGATCCTCTCCGCGCTCTCGCCCCTCGCCGCGCGCGTCGTGCTGACCGCCTCCGGGAACCCGCGGGCCGCCGCCCCGGCGGCACTCCGCGCGCTCCTGCCCACGGACCTACCGGTGGAGGTGGTCCCGTCGCCGGCGGAGGCGCTTGCCCGGGCCACCGCCGGGGCGGGCGGGGGCATCGTCTGCGTGGCCGGCTCCCTCTCCCTGATCGGCGACGTCCTGGCCGCGGCCGCCGACGGGCAGGATGTCCTTTTCACCACGGGGGCCCGCTGCTAGCATGAGCCTTCATGCCGCCGGTCCCGGCTCCCGTCCGCTCGATGTGCGGCTCTAGGCGGCTCGCGCGCCTCGCGCGCCCTCTGCTCCGGCTGGGTCTCGTCACGGCCCTCGCCTCGGCCTGGCTCGGCGCCGCGCCCGGCTGGGCCCAGCAGCCGCCCGCCGCCCCGGCCGGCGGCGTCACCCTGAGCGCGGGAGGCGAGGAGGCGAGTGTCGTCGCGGATCAGATCCAGCAGGTCGGCGGCACCTCCGACCTGCTGATCGCGGTCGGCAACGTCGAGATCACCCGCGGCCAGAGCCGCCTGCTCGCCGATCGGGTCGAGCTCAACCGCGACACCGGGCAGGCGGTCGCCCAGGGCAAGGTGGTCTTCTACGACGGGCCGGACCGCCTGGTCGGCGAGCGCATCGACTACAACCTCAAGACCGGGACCGGGGTCGTCTACAACGGCTCCGCGGTGTCGGCGCCCTATTACCACCTGTCCGCGGAGCGGATGGACCGGGTCGGGGACAGCGTCTACGAGGTGCGGCGCGGCGTCTTCACCACCTGCGAGGGCGACGATCCGGCGTGGTCGTTCCACTTCGCCTCCGGCAACGCGGACCTGGACGACATCGTCTACGGCCGCGACGCCTCGTTCTGGATCAAGAGCGTGCCGGTGCTCCCGTGGGTGCCCTTCTTCGCGGCCGCGCTCCGGCGCGAGCGCCAGTCGGGCTTCCTCTTCCCGGAGTTCGGCCAGTCCTCGCGCAAGGGCTTCTTCGCCCGGGTGCCGTACTTCTGGGCGATCGACGACAGCCAGGACCTCACGGTCACGCTCGACGCCTTCAGCCAGCGGGGCCTCGGCCTCGAGGGGCAGTACCGCTACGTCCTCTCGCGCGAGCAGCGGGGGGACCTGACCCTGTTCGGGGTGAACGAGTCGCTGCGGAACGACGCCCACGCTCACGTTGCCGAGAATCGCGGCTGGGGGTCG
>DATFAJ010000055.1:0-4058 GCA_035254745.1 Candidatus Methylomirabilota bacterium
GCATCGGCGAGGACCTGGACGCGGCGGCCGCGTCGGAGGCGGGCCTCGTGACATTCACGCCGGACGACATCGACTGGGAAGACGAGGTGCGGATCGCCATCGAGGAGCGCGCCGCGTTCTCTCCCGACGCGCTCACCGGCATGGAGGCCTCGCTGCGCTTCGGGGGGCCGGAGACGCTCGAGAGCAAGATCTTCGCCCGCCTCTCCGCATGGCAGAACTGGATCTTCCAGCGGCCCAATGCGGTCGGGCCCAAGGGTGCGCTCAAGGTGTACGGCACCGGCGAGCGGGGCGACTTCGACCGCAGGAGAGTGTGATGGCGTCGATCGACTACATCGAGCGGATTCCCAACAACGTCAACCTCGCGGAGAACCGGCGGCTGCTGCGCGCGCTGGAGGACTGGCAGCCCAAGTTCCTCGAGTGGTGGCACGACATGGGGCCCGACGGCTACCAGGCCAAGGAGGTCTACCTGCGGACCGCGGTCAGCGTGGACGCCCGGGGCTGGGCCCAGTTCGGCTACGTGAAGATGCCCGACTACCGCTGGGGCATCTTCCTCGCCGAGCCCGAGGCGGGCCGCCAGGTCAACTTCGGCGACCATCTGGGCCAGCCCGCGTGGCAGGACGTGCCCGGCGAGTACCGCGGGACGCTCCGGCGGCTGATCGTGACCCAGGGAGACACCGAGCCCGCGTCGGTGGAGCAGCAGCGGCACCTGGGCCGCACCTGCCCGTCGCTCTACGACCTGCGGAATCTCTTCCAGGTCAACGTCGAGGAGGGCCGGCACCTCTGGGCCATGGTGTACCTGCTCGACGCGCACTTCGGCCGCGACGGGCGCGAGGAGTCGGAGGCGCTGCTGCAGCGCCGCTCCGGGGACCGGGACCGGCCCCGCATCCTGGGCGCCTTCAACGAGAAGACCCCGGACTGGCTGTCGTTCTACATGTTCTGCTACTTCACCGACCGCGACGGCAAGTACCAGCTCGCGAGCCTGGCCGAGAGCGGCTTCGACCCGCTCTCCCGCACCTGCCGCTTCATGCTCACCGAGGAGGCCCACCACATGTTCGTGGGCGAGACCGGGGTGGGCCGCATCGTGCAGCGGGCGTGCGAGCTCATGCGCGAGCACAAGACCGACGACCTGCGACGGCACGGCGGCATCGACCTGCGCACGATCCAGAAGTACATCAACTTCCACTGCTCGGTCTCGCTCGACCTCTTCGGCTCCGAGGTCTCCACCAACGCGGCCAACTTCTACACCATGGGGCTCAAGGGGCGCTTCGAGGAGACCAAGAAGAAGGACGACCACCGCCTGAAGGACGGGACCTATCCGGTCATCGCGCTCGACGGAGACCGGATCGTCACCCACGAGGAGGCGGCGCTGGTGTCGCTCAACGAGCGGCTGCGCGACGACTACATCGCGGACTGCCAGCGGGGAGTGAACCGCTGGAACGAGATCATCAAGAGCCACGGCATCGACGTCACCCTCACCCTGCCCCATCGGGGCTTCCACCGCGCCATCGGCGCGTTCGCCGAGGTCAAGGTCTCGCCGGACGGCCAGATCGTCAGCGAGGCGGAGTGGGACGCGCGCCACCGCGACTGGCTCCCGACCGTGGAGGACGCCGCCTACGTGGGCAGCCTCATGCAGCCGGTGATCGAGCCGGGCAAGGTGGCCCACTGGATCGCTCCGCCCGCGCGCGGCATCAACGGGCAGCCGGCCGACTTCGAGTACGTGCGCCTGGGCTGAGCCGGCGAGGCGGGGGGCCACGTGAAGGCGGTCACGTCGAAGGCGCTGGGACCGACGCTCGGGATGTACTCGCACGGCATGGTCGCGTCGGGCGGCGAGATCGTGGTGGTGGCGGGGCAGGTGGGCATGGACCGCAAGGGGCGGCTGGTCGGCCCGGGCGACGTGGCGGCGCAGACCAAGCAGACCTTCGAGAACATCCGGGCGGTGCTCGAGGCGGCCGGCGCCACCATGGGCCAGGTGGCCCGCTTCCAGACCTTTCTCACCCACGCGGCCGACATCGAGGGCTTCATGCAGGCCCGCCGCGAAGTCTTCCCACGCTACTTCCCGGACCGCGTCTATCCGCCCAACACGATCCTGGTGGTCAGCCGACTCGTGCAGCCCGAGCTGCTGGTGGAGATCGAGGCGATGGCGGTCAAGCCGGCCGGCGCGCCGACGCCGAAGCGGCGCTCCGCGCCCTCGAAGCGCCCGAAGGCCGCGCGCTCTTCGGGGCGCCGGGGCGGACGGAGGCGGGGATGATGCAGGTTCCCGCGCGCTTCAACGCCGCGCACTTCTACATCGACCGCCACGTGCTCGAGGGCCGGGGGAGCCGGACCGCGTTCCTCCACGAGGGCGGCGGGCTCACGTACGCCGGGCTGCAGGAGCTGGTCGACCGGACCGGCAACGCGCTGCTGGACCTGGGCGTGCGCCCGGAGCAGCGCGTGCTCTGCCTGCTCCTCGACTCGCCGGAGTTCCTGGCCACCTTCTGGGGCGCGATCAAGATCGGGGCGATCCCGATCCCGGTGAACACCATGATGCGGGCCGAGGACTATCACTACTTCCTCGACGACAGCCGGGCCCCGATCGCGGTGGTCTCGGAGGCGCTGCTCGCCGAGGCCGGGCCCGCGCTCGCGAAGGCGTCGCACCTGCAGCACGTGGTGGTGGCCGGGCACGCCTCCGGGAGCCAGATCGCCTTCGACGACTGGGTGGCCGAGGCGGGCAGCCGCCTCGAGCCCTTCGACTCCTGCAAGGACGACCCCGCGTTCTGGCTCTACTCGTCGGGCTCGACCGGGCGCCCCAAGGGCGCGGTGCACCTGCAGCACGACATGGTGGTGTGCGGCGAGACGTACGCCAAGCAGGTGCTGGGCATGACCGAGAGCGACCGCACCGTCTCCGCGGCCAAGCTCTTCTTCGCCTACGGCATGGGCAACAACATGTACTTCCCGCTCCACGTGGGCGGGCAGGGGGTGCTGTACCCGCACCGGCCGACGCCGGAGGCGATGTTCGCGCTGATCCACCGTCACCGGCCCACGATCTTCTTCGGCGTGCCGACGCTGTACGCGGCGATGCTCCAGGTGAAGGACGCGGACGCCCGCTACGATCTCTCGTGCCTGCGCCTGTGCGTCTCGGCGGGGGAGGCGCTGCCCGAGGAGCTCTACCGCCGCTGGCAGGAGCGCTTCGGCGTGGAGATCCTCGACGGCATCGGCACCACCGAGATCCTCCACATCTTCCTCTCGAACCGGCCGGGCCACGCGCGCCCGGGGTCGACCGGCCAGGCGGTGCCGGGCTACGAGGCGGTGGTGGTGGACGACGAGGGCCGTCGGATGCCGGCGGGCGAGATCGGCAACCTGCGGGTCAAGGGCGACTCGACCATGGCGTACTACTGGAACCAGCACGAGAAGACGAAGGACACCCTGCTGGGCCACTGGATCCAGACCGGCGACAAGTACTACGAGGACGCGGACGGCTACTTCTGGTACTGCGGGCGCGGCGACGACATGCTCAAGGTGGGCGGGATCTGGGTGTCGCCGATCGAGGTGGAGAACACCCTGATGGGCCACCCCGCGGTGCTCGAGACCGCGGTGGTGGGACAGCCCGACACCGACGAGCTGATCAAGCCCAAGGCCTTCGTGGTGCTCAAGGACGGCCACGTGGGCTCGGCCGCGCTCGAGGCGGAGCTGAAGGCGTTCGTCAAGGACAAGATCGCGCCCTACAAGTATCCGCGGTGGCTCGAGTTCGTCACCGAGCTGCCGAAGACCGCGACCGGCAAGATCCAGCGCTTCAAGCTGCGGCAGTAGGCGCATCCGGGGCATTTTGCCCCGACGCCAGCCGGGGCAGGCTGCCTGACATCAGAGCCCTCGAGGGATCGGGTCCAGACACCCTCGTTGTCATTACCCCCGAGTTCATTAGATTCTGCCGGACGCGCTCGATATGGCCTCGAGGTTGCACCGGTGCCCGGGGCCAGCCGACCGTGCCCACCGAGCACGCGTGTCCTGATCGTAGCGGGGGATCCTCATGTCCCAGAAGGCGATCGAGCTCATCCTGATGCGGCAGCTCGCCAGCTCCTTGG
>DATFAJ010000056.1:0-6141 GCA_035254745.1 Candidatus Methylomirabilota bacterium
GATGCGGCGCAGCTGGTCGGGCAGAGGTGAGGGCACCGCGAGTCTCCGAAGGTCCCGCTAGAAGCGCTGGGCGAGCCCCTTCTCTTCGATCGGATGCGGACGGTAGGCCGGGCCGACCTCGACGCAGGCCTTGTTGCTCGGAAAGATCTTGCCGGGATTGCAGAGACCGGTGGGGTTGAAGGCGTCCTTCACCTGGTGCATGCAGGCCAGATCCGCCTCCGAGAAGATGAACGGCATGTAGTCGGCCTTCTCCAGCCCGATGCCGTGCTCTCCCGAGATGGAGCCGCCCACCTCCGCGCACACCTTCAGGATCTCGGCGCCCGCCGCCACCACCCGCGCCTCCTCGCCCGGCTTGCGCGGATCGTAGAGGATGTTCGGGTGGAGG
This sequence comes from Candidatus Methylomirabilota bacterium, assembly GCA_035254745.1. Classification (GTDB taxonomy): domain Bacteria; phylum Methylomirabilota; class Methylomirabilia; order Rokubacteriales; family CSP1-6; genus CAMLFJ01. Next base: position 386 of record DATFAJ010000056.1, read on the forward strand.
TTGCCGTCGCCCGCGTGGAAGACGTTGCCCACGCGCAGGCCGTGGGCGGCCACGATCGCGTTCACGCGCCCCAGCACGTACGGCAGCTTGGTGCGCGGGATCACGCCGTCCATCACCATGTAGGCGGGCGACACGCGGCCGTAGGCGCCGAAGGCCGACTTGCGGCCCTTCCACAGGAGCGCGCGCTCGGCCTCGTCGCGCGCGGCGCGCACCTCGCGGGCGCCGCAGTCGCGGCACGCGGCGACGACCCGCTCGGCCTGCGCCTCCATGCCGGCGGCGAGGCCGTCCAGCTCGATCAGCAGCGCGGCCGCCGCGTCGCGCGGGTAGCCGCAGCCGAACGCGTCCTCCACCGCCTCGATCGTGAGCTGGTCGATCATCTCCATCGCGGCGGGCACCAGCCCGCGCGCGATGATCGCGGAGACCGCCTCGGAGGCCTGGTCGACCTGGTCGAAGACGGCCAGCACGGTCTTGACCGCCTGCGGCTTCTTCAGGATGCGCACCACGATCTTGGTCGCGATGCCGAAGGTGCCTTCCGAGCCCACGAAGAGGCCGACGAGGTCGTAGCCCTGCGCGTCGCGCGTCTTGCCGCCGAGCCACAGCAGCTCGCCGTCGGGCAGCACCACCTCGAGGCCCAGCACGTGGTTGGTCGTCACCCCGTACTTGAGCGTATGCGGGCCGCCCGAGTTGTTGGCGATGTTGCCGCCGATCGTGCACGCCTGCTGGCTCGAGGGGTCGGGGGCATAGTAGAAGCCCTGCGGGCCGACCGCCCAGGAGAGATGCAGGTTCACCAGCCCCGGCTCCACCACCGCCACCTGGTTGTCGTAGTCGACCTCGAGCACGCGGTTCATCCGCATGAGCGAGATGACGAGACCGCCCTCGGCGGGCAGGCAGCCCCCGGAGAGGCCGGTGCCGGCGCCGCGGGCCACGAAGGGGATCCCCTCGCGGTTGGCCAGTCGGACCAGCGTCGAGACCTGCTCGGCGGTGCGGGGGAACACCACGAAGTCGGCCAGGGCCCGGAAGAGGGTGAGCCCGTCGGACTCGTAGACCATCAGCTCGTCGGGGTCGGAGAGCACACCGCCGGCGCCGAGCAGCGCCTCCATCTCGCGGCGGAGGGACTTCTTGCGGGCGTCGGTCAGGGGGGGCACGGGGGCGATTATAGCATCGGCCCGGAGGGGGCCGGCTCGGCGGGCCGTGGAGGAGGAGTGGCTCCCCGAGCAGGACTCGAACCTGCAACCCTCCGGTTAACAGCCGGATGCTCTACCATTGAGCTATCGGGGAATCCCGAAGGGGAACCGTCCGAATCCAGTTCTACCACACGGGCGGACGCCCGCCAAGCATCGCTACCCCATCTCCCGCCGACCTTCCATGGCCTTGGACAGCGTCACCTCGTCGGCGTACTCGAGGTCGCCGCCCACCGGGAGCCCCCGGGCGATGCGGGTGATCCGCATGCCGAGCGGCTTCAGGAGCCGGGCGAGGTAGATCGCGGTGGCCTCGCCTTCCACGCTCGGGTTGGTGGCCAGGATCACCTCCTCCACGTGGTCGTTGTCGAGGCGCACCAGGAGCTCGCGGACCCGCAGGTCCTCGGGCCCGATGCCGTCGAGCGGGGAGAGCGCGCCCAGCAGCACGTGGTAGCGGCCGCGGAACTCGCCGGTGCGCTCGAGCGCGAGCAGGTCGTTGGGCTCCTCCACCACGCAGAGCGTCCGCTGCTCGCGCTGCGGATCGGTGCAGATGCGACACGGATCCTGCTCGGTGACGTTGAAGCAGACCGAGCAGTGCACGATGCGCTGCTTGAGCTGGGTGAGCGCCTCCCCGAGCGCGGCCACCTCGGGCGCCGGCCGCTTGAGGAGAAAGAAGGTGAGCCGCTGGGCGGTCTTGGGCCCGATGCCGGGCAGGCGCTGGAGCGCCTCGATGAGGCGCGCCACCGGCTCCGGGTAGTAGGCCATTACATCCCGAGCCCGGGGATCTTGAGCCCCGCGGTGATCTTGCTCATCTCCCCCTGCACCATCTCCTTCGACTTGCGCAGCGCCTCGTTGGTGGCGGCGAGCACTAGATCCTCGAGCATCTGCGCGTCCTCGGGATTGATGACCTCGCGGTCGATCTTGATCGACACGACTTCCTGCTTGCCGTTGGCCACCACCGTGACCATGCCGCCGCCCGCGGTGGCCTCCACCGTCTTCTTGGCCGCCTCCGCCTGGAGCTGCTCCATCTGGGCCTGGAGCTTCTGCGCCTCCTTCATGATGTTGCCGAAGCCTTTCACGGTTTCTCTCCTTCCTCGGGGGTCCGGGGCCGCACCGCGACCACCTCCCCCTGGAATGCGCTCAGCGCCGCCTGCACCGCCGGGTGGTTCCGCGCCCCTCCGCCCCCGGCCGGCGCGACGCCATTGGGATCGAGCTCGAACCGGCGCGCCGCCGCCACGTGGCGCTGCACGGCCTCGTTGATCAGCTCCTTGTTGCCGCGGTCGTTCAGCATCTCGCGGTGGAAGGCACTGGCCTGCAGCGCGAGCGTGAGCACGCCGTCCTCCACGCGCAGCGCGGTCGCGTGCTGCAGCACCGAGCCCAGGAGGGCCTTGCGCTTCATCACGTCGGTGACCACGCGCTCCCACGCCGTGTCCAGTTCACCCGCCGGCGCCACGGCGACCTCGGTCGTCTCGATGTCGGCGGCCGCGGTCTCGACCAGCGGCTCGTCCTCGATCGGCCGGGCGTTCCGGGCCGGCGCCGCGGGCGCGGGCCTGGCCGCGGCCGGCGCGGCGGGGCTGGACGCCACCGGGGCCGGCGGCGTGGGAGGCTGGGCGCGCGGGGGCGGCGCGGCCGCGACCGGGCGCGCGTCGAGCAGGGTCTCCTGCACCACGACCGGTCGGGCCGACGCGGCGCCGCCCGCTGCGGCGGGCATCTGCCGCAGCCGAACCTCCGCCTCCTCGAGCTTGGCGATCAGCGTCTCGATGGCCTGCGGCTGCGGACGCCGTGTCGCGCGCACCGCCGCGATCTCGAGCTCCACCCGTGGATGGGGCGAGCGGCGCATCTCCCCGTCGGCGTCGAGGAAGGCGCGCAGCACGTAGATCAGCTCGTCGGCGCTCACCGGCTCCGCGGCCGCGCGCAGGTCCGCCGCCTCGGCCGGCGTCAGATCGGCGAAGGGCGCGCCGGTGGCGACCTTCAGCACCAGGAGCCGACGGGCCATCTCGATGGCCTCGCGGCAGAGCGCGCCCAGATCCTCGCCTCCGGTGGCGGCCCGGTCGATCGCTTCGAGGGCCGCGGCCCCGTCGCGCGCGAGCAGCGCGCCCACGAACCCGCGCACGTGCACCGGCGAGGAGGAGCCGAGGAGCCGGGCCACCCCCGCCTCGTCGAGCTTGCCCTCACCGTAGGCGATCGCGGTGTCGAGCAGCGAGAGCGCGTCGCGCAAGCTCCCCTCGGCGGCGCGGATCAACACCGGCAGCGCGCCGGGCTCGAAGGGCACGCCCTCCTGCTGGAGGATGCGCGTCAGGCTCTCGGTCAGCTGCTCGGGCGTGATCGGCCGGAAGTCGAAGCGCTGGCAGCGCGACAGCACGGTGGCCGGGATCTTCTTCGGGTCGGTGGTGGCCAGGACGAACACCACGTGCGCGGGCGGCTCCTCGAGCGTCTTCAGGAACGCGTTGAAGGCGGCGCCGGAGAGCATGTGCACCTCGTCCACGATGTAGACCTTGAAGCGGCCGCGGGCGGGGGCGTACTTCACGTTCTCGCGGAGCGTCCGGATGTCGTCCACGCTCGTGTTGGAGGCCGCGTCGATCTCCATCACGTCGACCGGCGCGCCCGAGGCGAAGTCCTGACACGACGGGCAGGCGCCGCAGGCCTCGGGACCGGTGCGCGCGGTGCACGCGAGCGCCTTGGCGAGCAGCCGCGCGGTGGTGGTCTTGCCCACGCCGCGCGGGCCGGTGAAGAGATACGCGTGGGCCACCCGGCCCGAGCTGAGCGCGTTGCGCAGCGTGCGGGTGACCGGGTCCTGCCCCACGACCGCGTCGAACACCTGCGGCCGCCACTTCCGCGCCAGGACCTGATACGTCAAAGACCGTGCACCCTCAATCGAACCGACCGTCCCGCGATCGCCGCACGAAACCTGCTCCGGTCAGGTACTCCCACGGCACACGGGAGGAGCGCCTTACCGTTGCTCCCTTCCGGGCCTGGCGGGGTTCGACGCATCCCGTTGCGTGGGGCCCAACCCTCAACGCCGTCCCGTACGGCTCATTCGACACGACCGGCCCTCGAGAGGGAATTCAACCCCGCTGTAGCGGATTGCGGGTTACAGGGCACCGCTACCTCCCCGTCTAGCACGGCCAAGTCGTAGCACCTCTGTCACTAGCTTCTTTCCGGGCAGTATGGCGGAGGGGGTGGGATTCGAACCCACGGTACAGTTGCCCGTACACGGCATTTCCAGTGCCGCACCTTCGGCCACTCGGCCACCCCTCCGCGTCACTGTCGGACACTCCTGAAGGTGCGATCAATTTGGCGGAGGGGAGAGGATTTGAACCCCCGAGGGACTTGCGCCCCTATCCGATTTCGAGTCGGACGCCTTCAACCGGGCTCGGCCACCCCTCCGCGACTTAAGTCACGATGACTTCCAGCACAACCCGAGTGCCAAGTGTAGCCGGGACGCCCGGGAGAGTCCATCCCTACGCGCGGGCCCCGTGCCGGTAACCGTTGCCGGGTTGAATCGACGGACCGCGTCGCGCGTCGGGCCGGCGGGCGACGGCAAGTCACGCACTTACGACTGGCACATGCCTTGCCCCTCCCTGTCGGTGAACGAACCCTACAAGGAGGCCACAATGGATCGCAAATGGATCGCGGGAGCCGCCACGCTGGCGGTCATGGCGTGCTCCGGCATGTCGTTACCGGGTGCTCAGGCACAGCAGCCGACGATGCAGCATCCGGGGACGATGAAGGGCCCCGAGGTGGAGGGTCGCGTCCGGGACGTCAGGGGCGAGCAGGTCACGCTGAGCGACGGCACCCTGCTGACCGTGCCGAAGAGCCAGGCGCAGAAGGAAGAGATCAAGCCGGGGAGCATGATCAAGGCGACCTACCAGGAGCGGGACGGCAAGAAGATCGTGACCTCGCTCCGCATCACCGAGGGGCCGCAGGCGGGTACCGGGACCAAGTAGGCCCGGTGCCGTACGCGCGACGCGGGCGTCGGGCGGTTCCCCGGCGCCCGTGATCGCTCAGACCCGCCTGCTCCTGAAGAACTCGCTCAGCCGGCTGCCGCACTCGGCCGCGCGCACCCCCGCGGTCACCTCCACGCGATGATTGAGGCGCGTGTCCTGGAGCAGCCGGAAGAGACTCTCGACGGCGCCGGCCTTGGGGTCGGCCGCGCCGTAGACCAGGCGGGCGACCCTGGCGTGGACGATGGCCCCGCAGCACATCGCGCAGGGCTCCACCGTGCTGTAGAGGGTGACGCCCGCGAGGCGGTAGTTGCCGAGCTCCTGCGCGGCGGCGCGCAGGGCCACGATCTCGGCATGGGCGGTCGGGTCTCGGCGGCTGATCGGCGCATTGTGCCCGCGCGCGAGCACGCGCCCGTCGAGGACGACCACGGCCCCGACCGGCACCTCGCCCGCGGCCGCCGCACGGTCGGCCTCACCGAGCGCCAGGTCCATGAACCCGGTGTCGTCGACTATCGGCTCCGCCATCATACGGGAGTGACGCGCAGCCGCAGGGCCCGTCCGGGCGCCCCACGGCTTGTGCGTCGAAATGGTGCGCCCTAGAGGAATCGAACCTCTGGCCTTCGGATTCGTAGTC
>DATFAJ010000057.1:0-3798 GCA_035254745.1 Candidatus Methylomirabilota bacterium
TGCTCGCGGCCGACGTGCTCCGCGCGCGCGTCCCGGGCCTCCAGATGCGGGTGGTGGGACGCGGGCCGGAGTGGCCCGCGCTCTCCCGGCTCCACGCCGAGCTCGGGCTCGGTGAGTCGGTCGCCCTGCTGGGGGACCTCACCCGTGAGCGCCTGGCCGAGGAATACGTCAATGCCACCGTGTTCTGCCTGCCCTCGGTGCAGGAGGGCTTCGGCATCGTCTTCCTCGAGGCGATGGCCGCCGAGCTGCCGGTGGTGGCCTGCCGCGTCGCGGCCATCCCGGAGGTGGTGCAGGACGGCGTCACCGGCCTGCTGACCGCGCCGCGGTCCCCGGGCGAGCTCGCCGCCGCCGTCGAGCGGCTGATCGCGGACCCCACGCTCGCCCGTGGGCTGGGGCGAGAGGGGCGTCGCCGCACGCTCGGGTTCACCCCGCGCCACGTCGCGGAGCGCTTCCTCCACGCGGTACACTCGTCGCAGCAACGGCTGGGACAGCAGGCGCGAGGAGGCTGAGCCCCATGGTGTACGCGACCCGGAAGTTCACGTTCTCGGCGGGGCACCGCTACTGGCGGCCCGAGTGGAGCGCGGAGGAGAACGCGCGCACCTTCGGATCGCTCACGGTGGCCCACGGGCACAACTACGCGCTCGAGGTGACGATCCGCGGATCGGTCGATCCCCGCACCGGGATGGTGATGGACCTGGGCGAGCTGAAGCGGGTGGTGGGCGACGCGGTGATCGGCCGCTTCGACCACGCCGACATCAACCAGGATCCGCTCTTCCCGCCCGGCACCATCCCCACCACCGAGAACCTGGTGCGGGTGATCTGGGACCTCCTCGGGCCCAAGCTCGGCGCCGAGCGCCTGCACCGGCTGCGGCTCTGGGAGGATCCCACCTTCTACGTCGAGTATCTCGGCGAATGAGCGCGTACGCGGTCACCCGCGCCTATCACTTCAGCGCCGCGCACCGGCTCGCCAGCGATGCCTTCTCCGACGAGGAGAACGCCCGGGTGTACGGCCAGTGCTTCCGCCAGCACGGCCACAACTACGGGCTCGAGGTCACGGTGTCCGGTGTGCTCGATCCCGCCACCGGCATGTCGGTCGACATCGGGATCGTCGACCGCGCGGTGAAGACCGCGGTGCTGGATCGGGTGGATCACTACGATCTCTCCGCCACCGTGCCCGCGCTGGCGGGGGTGATCACGACCGGCGAGAACCTCGCCCGCACCTTCTGGGAGTGGCTCGAGGGTGCGCTCCCGCCCGGCAGCCTCCGGCGCGTGACGCTGGTGGAGACCGCGAACAACGTGTTCGAGTACTGCGGCGAGTCCGCGCCTGCGAGGTGACGGGCCATGGGAGGTGACGGCAACGCGATGGAGCGCCTCATCCGGGACATGCTGAAGGAGATGGGCGAGGACCCGACCCGGGAGGGGCTCGAGAAGACCCCGACCCGCGTGGCCAAGGCCTGGGAGTACCTGACGTCGGGGTACCGGCAGAACGTGCACGACCTGCTGAACGAGGCCCTGTTCACGGAAGAGTACGACGAGATGGTGGTGGTGAAGGACATCGACTTCTATTCCCTCTGCGAGCACCACCTGCTCCCGTTCTTCGGCAAGTGTCACATCGCCTACATGCCCTCGCGCAAGATCGTGGGCCTGTCCAAGCTGCCGCGCCTGGTCGAGATGTTCGCGCGGCGCCTGCAGGTGCAGGAGCGCCTCACCACCCAGATCGCCCAGACCCTCAACGAGGTGCTCCAGCCGCGCGGGGTGGCGGTGGTGGTGGAGGCCCTGCACATGTGCATGCTGATGCGCGGGGTCGAGAAGCAGAACTCCAAGGCGGTCACCTCGGCCATGCTCGGGGCCTTCCGCGAAAACGCGGAGACGCGCGCCGAGTTCATGGAGCTGATCCGGGCCCGCGGCGGGCTCGTCATTTGAGGCTCGCCGGCCAGGTCGCGATCGTCACCGGGGCCGGACGGGGTATCGGCCGGGCGATCGCGGGCGCGTTCGCCCGGGAGGGGGCCGCGGTGGTGCTGGCCGCCCGCTCCGTGCCCGAGCTGGATCGCGTGGCCCGTGAGATCGAGCAGGCGGGGGGGCGGGCCCTGGTCGTGCCGACCGATGCCCGGCAGGAGGCCTCGGTGGAGGCCCTGGTTCGACGGGCGCTCGCCGAGTGGCGGCAGGTCGACGTGCTGGTCAATGCGGCCGGGGTCGCGACCTTCGCCCCGGTGACCGACTCCAAGCTCGACGACTGGGACCAGACGCTGGCCGTCAACCTCCGCGGCGCGGTGCTCTGCTGCCGGGCCGTCCTGCCGGCCATGATCGGTCGCCACCGGGGCACCATCATCAGCGTGGGGTCGGTGGTGACGAGCCGGTCGCTGGCCGGCAGCGCCGCCTATACCGCCTCCAAGTACGGGCTGCTGGGCTTCTCGCGGGTGCTCGCGGAGGAGATGCGGTCCCACGGGGTCCGGGTCGGGGTGCTCTCGGCCGGAGCCACCGATACGCCCCTCTGGGACACCATGCCGGGAGCCCCGGCGAGGGACCGCATGCTGCGGGCGGACCAGGTGGCGGAGGCGGCCCTGCTCATGGCCAGCCTGGGGCCGAACGCCACGCTGGAGGAGGTCACGCTCCTTCCGGCCGGCGGCATCCTCTAGAAGGAGGGGCGGACAGAAGGAGGGGTGAGCGGCAGGCCCTCGGCCCTTCTGCTATACTTAGCCCGGATCGACATTTCGGCACTCCAGGCCCAAGGAGGCATTGATGATCACGTTGACTGAGACGGCCGCCAAGAAGATCTCGGACCTGCGGCTCGAAGAGGGCAAGCCCGAGTGGGGGCTGCGGATCCGTATCGTCGGGGGCGGATGCTCCGGCATGTCCTACGAGCTCGGCTGGGACGACACCGCGACCGACGGCGACAACGTCGTCGAGACGCACGGCGTCAAGGTCTTCGTGGACTCGAACAGCGCTCCCTATCTGCAGGGCAGCGAGATCGACTACGTCGACAACAACATGCTGGGCGCCGGGTTCGCCATCAAGAACCCGAACGTGAAGTCGTCCTGCGGCTGCGGCTCGTCCCACCAGTTCTAGACGCCGCCGCCGGGACCGAGGCTCGCTCGATGAAGGTGCAGGTCCGGCTGTTCGCCCGCTATCGCGAGGCGGCGGGCCGTGACTCGCTGGATCTCGAGCTTCCCGACGGCGGCACCGTCGAGCGGGCCTGGGAAGCGGTGGCCCGCCAGTTGCCCGCGCTTCAGGCCTACCGTCCGTTCACCTTGTTCGCCCTCCGCAACGACTACGTCGACGCCGATCGACCGCTCGCGGACGGCGACGAGCTCTGCCTCTTTCCGCCGGTGAGCGGCGGCGCCGCATCGCCCGAGGCCGACTGGATCGAGGTCACCACCGAGCCCCTGTCCGAGCGCGCGGTGGCGCAGGCCGTCGAGCACCCGGGGGCGGGCGCGCTCGCGCTGTTCTCGGGCGTGGTGCGCGACCAGACCGGTGGCCGGCGGGTGAAGTTCCTCGAGTACGAGGCCCACGGACCGATGGCGCTGGCCAAGATGCGGGAGATCGCGGTGGCCATCCGCGGCCGCTGGCCGATCATCACCCGCGTCGCGCTCGTCCACCGCATCGGTCGGCTCGAGATCGGCGAGTCGAGCGTGATGATCGCGGTCTCCTCGCCCCACCGCGGAGAGGCCTTCGAGGCCTGTCGCTTCGCCATCGACACCCTGAAGGAGACGGTGCCGATCTGGAAGAAGGAGCACTTCGACGACGGCGAGGTCTGGGTTGGCCTGCAGTCCGAGCACGCCCCTCGCCGCTGACCTCCCC
>DATFAJ010000058.1:0-5727 GCA_035254745.1 Candidatus Methylomirabilota bacterium
AGCGTGGCACGCTCACGCTGGAGGACGCGGTGCGCCGGATCACCTCGATGCCGGCCGAGCTCTTCGGGCTCGGCGATCGCGGGCGGCTCCAGGCCGGGCTCGCCGCCGACATCACGGTGTTCGACCCGCGCACGATCGTCGACCACGAGCCCGAGCTGGTCCACGATCTGCCCGGCGGCGGCCCGCGGCTGGTGCAGCGGGCGAGCGGCATCGTGTGGTCGTTCGTGAACGGCCGGCCCGTCATCCAGGAGGGACGCATACCCGACCGGGCCGACGGCAGAGGCCCGGGGCGCGTCCTGCGCGCGGCATGAAGTTCGGCATCTTCTACGAGCACCAGCTCCCGCGGCCCTGGGGGGCCGACAGCGAGTACCGCCTGCTCCAGGACTCGCTGTCGCAGATCGAGCTGGCCGACCGGCTGGGCTACGACTACGCGTGGGAGGTCGAGCACCACTTCCTCGAGGAGTACTCGCACTCCTCCGCGCCGGAGGTCTTCCTGGGCGCGGCCACCCAGCGCACGAGCCGCATCCGGCTCGGCCACGGGATCATTCAGCTCCCGACCAATCACCCGATCCGGGTGGCCGAGCGCGTGTCCACGCTCGATCTGCTGTCCGGCGGCCGCGTCGAGCTGGGGCTGGGCGAAGGGCAGGGGCCGATCGAGCTGCATCCGTTCGGGCGGCGCGTGCGGGACAAGCGCGAGGTCTGGGAAGAGGCGGTCCGGGTGCTGGTGCCGTGCTTCACCCAGGACGCGGTCGAGTACCACGGCCAGTTCTTCGACTTCCCGGCCCGCAACGTCATCCCCAAGCCGCGGCAGAAGCCGCACCCGCCGCTCTGGGTCGCGTGCTCGAACATCGCCACCATCGCCAGCGCGGGGCAGTGGGGCATGGGCGCGCTCGGCTTCCAGTTCGTCTCGCCGGAGGCGGCGCGCGCCTGGGTGAACCGCTACTACACGAGCCTCACCCGTGACCTCCGGCGCCTCGCCGACTACCCGGTCAACGCCAACATCGCGATGGTGAGCGCGTTCATGTGCGCCCCCACCGACGAGGAGGCGCGCGAGAAGGCGGCGGGCTGGACCTTCTTCGTGTTCTGCCTCTCCCACTACGGCCGCCACGGCATGGCCGAGCCCGGTCGGGGCGACATGTGGAAGCTCTACCAGGAGTGGCGTCACACCCCGAAGGCCCAGGAGACCCTCAAGGCCGGGCTGATCGGGTCGCCCGAGACGATCCGGCGGCGCCTCGCCGAGTTCGAGGCGGCCAACGTGGACCAGGTCATCCTGCTCAACCAGACCGGGCGCACGAGCCACGAGGACATCTGCGGCAGCCTCGAGCTCTTCGCCCGCGAGGTCATGCCCGAGTTCCACGCCCGGGAGCCCCTGCATCAGCGCTGGAAGGAAGACGTCCTCGCCGGTCGCCTCGAGCTCGAGGAGCTCGATACCGAGGGCCACAAGCTCTACTCTCACCAGAACGAGGACATCGTGCGACTGACGCCCGAGGAGCTGAAGCGCAAGATGGCGGCCAAGGAAGCGGCCAACGAGTCAGGGAGTCGGCCATGAGCAGCCTGCGGATGCGGCAGATCTGTCTGGTGGCGCGGAGCCTGGCGCCGGTGGTGGAGGAGATGCGCTCGGTGCTGGGGCTCGAGGTGTGCCATCGCGACCCGGGCGTGGGCAAGTTCGGCCTCGAGAACGCGCTGTTCCCGGTGGGCGACAGCTACCTGGAGGTGGTCGCGCCCGTGCGCGACGGCACCACCGCCGGCCGCTACCTCGACCGCCGCGGCGGCGACGGCGGCTACATGGTGATCACGCAGTGCGATGATCTGGCCGCCCGGCGCAAGCGGTGCGAGGTGGTGGGGGTGCGCATCGCCAACGAGATCGGCTACCCCGAGTACCGGGAGCTGCAGCTGCACCCGCGCGACGTCGGCGCGGCCATGCTCTCGTTCTCGTGGCAGGAGGGAGCTCGGGCGCCGGGCGGGCCCTGGCATCCCGCCGCGTTCGACGGGGTCCATCCCGTCGAGAGATCGAGGCTGATCCGGGCCATGACCGCCGCCGAGCTGCAGAGCGAGGATCCGGACCGCCTCGCGCGCCGCTGGAGCGACGTCATCGAGCGCCCGGTCGAGATGCGGGACGGCCAGCGGACGATCGCCCTCGATGACGCGACGCTTCGCTTCACCGAGGCCAGCGACGGCCGCGGCGAGGGGCTGGCCGGCCTCGACCTCGATTGCTCGGATCCCGCCCGCCACGGCCTCGTCCTGATCTGCGGCATCCGCTTCCGCCTGATCGCACCGTGAGCGCGCCGACCGGTGTCCCGTCGACACCGGACGCCGGCCCTGTCAACGGGTGGATGATCGCCCGTCGACACTCGTGAGTGGCGGCCATGAATCCACGTAGTTAGCCGCGCGCTCCCGGTGGCAAGGATGTTGCCGCGTGGAAGCCGCGATGCGGCGGCACGGACGACATCTCGCACGGACGATCGGCGGGCTCACCCTCGCCGCCGGCGTCCTGCTCGCCGGCTGCAGCGGTCCGGACGCCCGGGTGCGAGGCGCGCTCCAGTCGGGCGACGACGCCGCCCGCCAGCACGCCCTGCGTGAGGCGCTGAACCACTACCGCACCGCGGCGGTGGCGGAGCCGGCCTCGCTCGAGGCCCAGACGCGACGCGGCGCGATGGCCGAGGCCCTCGGCGAATTCGACGAGGCGCTGGAGGCCTACGGGCGCGCCGTCCGCCTCGAGCCCTCCGCGCTGACCTACTACCGGGCCGGCGCGATGGCCGAGCGCATGGGCAACCACGGCCTGGCCGGCGACTACCTGACCGCCAGCCTCGGCGCGCCTCCCACCCGCTCCGAGCGGATGGCGCAGACCGGCCAGCGCGCGATCGAGGGCCTGTCGTCCACCCTCGCCGGCTCGCGGCTCTCGCGCATGCTGCCCGACTGGCTCTTCCGCTCGCTCGCGGTGAGCCGCCTGCTCCTGAGCCACGCCGCGCTCGATCGTGACGTGGTCGCCGGCGCGCTCTTCACCTCGCGCATCGAGGCCGGCGAGACCGACCGCGCGCTGGAGCTGGCGCGGGCCCGCGGCTGGGTGCGGGCCGGCGCGGACTACTGCGTCGGGGCCCACGGCGACGCGGCCGAGACCCGTGCGCTGGTCGGGATGCTGGCCGCGCCCGAGCAGACCGACTGCCTGCTGTCCCTCGGCCGCACCCTGACCGACGGCGGCCTGGTCCGCCTCTCGCGGCTCGTGCTGCTGGACCGGAGCCGCCACTCGGCCGACCCGAAGGTGCGCCGCGAGGCCCTGGCCTTCCTGCGCGAGCGCCTGCCCGCCCACGACGTGCCCAAGGTCGCGGAGTCGCTGAACATCGCCGCCTACAACCTGCAGCATCGCTTCGGCGATCCGGGCGACGCGGCGGCCGTCTACCAGCGGGCGATCGCGGCCGACCCGGAGTTCTCGTGGCCTCCCGCCAATCTCGGCCGCCTCTACATGGACATGGACGAGCCCGAGCTGGGCCTCGAGTGGCTGCAGACCGCGGTCCGGCTCGACCCCAATCACTTCCGCGCGTGGGTGAACCTGGGCCTGGCCCTCTACTCGCTGAGGCGGTACGACGAGGCGGTGCCCGCCTACCGGGCCGCGCTCGGCCTCAGTCCGAACGACGCGATCGTCCACGCGTACCTCGGCCGCAGCCTGCTGAGCCTGGGGCACGACGGCGAGGGCGTTCGCGAGCTGCAGACCGCGGTCCGGCTCGATCCGAGCCTCACCGAGGAGCGGGACCTGCTGGGCCGTCGCGTGGCCGCCGATCCGAGCGCCTTCCAACCGAACTGACGCGGCGGTATGGTGGGGCGCCCATGTGCCCCGATGCCGGCGCCACCCCCCGCCTCTCGGCCTACCGTGCCCTCGCCGTCACCGTCGTCACCCTCGCGCTGGCCTACGGGGTCTGGTACGCCTACAGCCTCTTCCTCGTGGCCCTGCTCCGGGAGTTCGGCTGGAGCCGCTCGGTCCTCGCGGGCGCGTTCTCGGTCTTCACCCTGGTGAGTGGCGGGGCGGGCCCGGTGCTGGGGGCGCTCGCGGATCGCTTCGGCCCGCGCCGGCTGATCCTGATCGGCGGCGTGCTGCTCGCCGCGTCGCTGTGGGCCGACAGCCTCGTCACCCGCGCCTGGCACCTGTATCTCGCCTTCGGCCTCCTCACCGCGGTCGGCGTCGCCACCGCCGGCTGGACGCCCGCGGTGGTCATGGTGCAGCGGCAATGGAGCACCCGGCTCGGGCTGGCCCTCGGCATCGCGGGCTCGGGCGTGGGCCTCGGCATCTTCCTGGTCGTCCCACTCTGCCAGGCGCTCATCGAGGCCTTCGGGTGGCGCTGGGCCTTCCGGGGCCTCGGCGTGCTCGCCCTCCTCTGGATCGTGCCCGCCACCGCCCTCTTCGTTCGCGACGTGCCGCCCGCGCCCCGGCCGGCCGGGCCCACGCCGGAAAGCACTCGCGAGGGCGGCCACTCGCTCGAGCGGGCGCTCGCCAGCCCGTCGTTCCGCTTCATCGGTCTCGCGGTCTTCCTCGGCAGCATCTGCAGCCAGACCCTCCACGTGCACCAGGCCGCGTTCCTCGTCGACCACGGCCTCCCGGCGATGACCGCGGCGTCGGTGATCAGCGTGGTCGGCGCGGCCAGCATCCTGGGCAAGACCGGCGGCGGGTTCGTCTCGGACCTCTTCCCGCGCGAGGCGGTCTACGCCCTGGGCATGGTCGGGATGATCGGCGGGGTCGGCCTGCTGTGGATGGTCGCGGCGGCGCCGTCCGCGTGGCTCGCGATGGGCTACGGGGTGCTGTTCGGGATCGGCTACTCGGTCACCGCCTTCGTGGTGCCGGCCATGATGAGCGATCGATTCCGGGGGCCGCACTTCGGCGCGATCTTCGGGGCGACCCAGGTGGCGAGCGCGCTCGGCAGCGCGCTGGGCGCGTGGCTGGCCGGGCGGATCTTCGACGCGACGGGGAGCTACGCGATCGCGTTCTCGATCGCGGCCGGGGCGGCGGCGGTGGCCGCGCTGTCGGTGTGGGCCAGCCGCGTCCCGCAGCCGCAGGGCGGCTAGGGGCTCTCCCCGCGCACCGGCGCCGGCGCGTCCGCGTCGCCGGCCGGCGTCTGGAGCGGGCGCGAGCGCTCTCGAGCGCTCGCGGGCCGGGCGGGCGGTGGCACGGTGTGGCTCACGCGGGCGGGCGCGGGGATCTCGGTCGAGGGTACGTGCACCGGGACCGGGATGTATTCTTCTCGCGGGGTGGAGTGCGGCGCGGCCCGCGGCGGAGCCACCGCGGGCGCGGACTCGGCGGCGGCGACCGGGACCCGATCGGGAGCGCCGGAGCCATCGAGCAGGTGCGAGAGGTACGGGAGCGACACGAGGGAGACGATGCCGACCGAGGCCAGGACCAGAGAGGCCCGCACCCAGCCGGCGGCGAGCCAGCCTCGCGAGAGGAAGCCGGGCTCCTCCTCCGTGTCGTCGTCGACACCGGCGAGCCAGCGCAGGTCGTCCTGCAGCCTGGCCGTCTCCGCGCGCAGCTCGGCCACCTCGGCCTCGAGGTCCGCGATCCTCGCCGACACGTCGGCGGATTCTGCCGCGTCCTGCGGCGCCACCGCGCGAATGCTGCGCTCCGGCGAGCTCATGGCACGTTGGTATCGAGCAAGAGCCACGCCAGCTCTCGATGGCTGAAAAGTCCGCCGGTTACGGTGTGACTCGGTCGACCGTCGTGTCCCGGCGACGTCATCCCGGTGT
>DATFAJ010000059.1:0-3662 GCA_035254745.1 Candidatus Methylomirabilota bacterium
ACATCATGTTAAGGTGAACGAAGTGGGGCACTGGACGTGACCGACGATCTGTTCGAGTCGTTCGAGGCCCGCTACCCGTTCCCCCTAGACGACTTCCAGCTCCGCGCCATCATCGCCATTCGCGCGGGCCAGTCCGTCATCGTCTCGGCGCCGACGGGTGCCGGGAAGACGCTCATCGCGGAGTTCGCCATCCACGCGGCGCTCGCTCGGGGGCGGCGGATCGCCTACACCACGCCGCTCAAGGCCCTCTCCAACCAGAAGTACGCCGACTTCGGGCGGCAGTGGGGCGCGGACAACGTGGGCATCCTGACCGGCGACGTGAAGGTCAACGCGCGGGCGCCGGTGGTGGTCATGACCACCGAGATCCTGCGCAACATGTTCTACTCGGGCGGGCTGCCCGGGCTCGACACGGTGGTGCTCGACGAGTGCCACTACATGGGCGACGAGGGGCGGGGGACGGTGTGGGAGGAGATCATCGTCAACTGTCCCAAGGACGTGGCCCTCGTGGCCCTCTCGGCCACCGTGCGCAACGTCAACGAGATCGCGGACTGGATCAGCCTCGTGCACCGGCCGATCGTGGCCGTCACCCATCCGCACCGGCCGGTGCCGCTGCAGTACCTGGTCGCGGACCTCTCGGGCGAGATCCACACCTACGACGCGGTCCGCCAGGGCAAGGTCCGCCTGCTCGGCGAGGAGCGCGAGGGCGGCTACAACGACCGCGGGCGCTGGTACACCCGCCGGGTCGTCGATCCCACCGTGATGCTCGACGAGCTCGAGAGCCGCGGGTGGCTGCCCTCGATCTACTTCATCTTCAGCCGCGCCGGCTGCGAGCGGGCGATGGAGACGGTGCTCGCGGAGGGCAAGCCCCTGCTGACGCGCGAGCAGCAGCGCCAGGTGGACGAGGCCATCCGGGAGCAGATCGGGGAGAACCCGACGATCGCGGAGTCGCCGCTCAACCAGACGATCTTCCAGGCCCTCGGCATGGGCGTGGGCCTCCACCACGCGGGGATCCTGCCCACCGTGAAGCGCTTCACCGAGCTCCTGTTCGAGCGCGGCCTCTGCAAGGTGGTGTTCGCCACCGAGACCATGTCCCTCGGCATCCACATGCCGGCCAAGAGCGTGGTCCTACAGTCGCTGACCAAGCGCACCGACCGCGGCTTCCGCAGCCTGACCCACAACGAGCTCACCCAGATGGCGGGCCGGGCGGGCCGGCGGGGCATCGACCCCGAGGGCAAGTGCGTGATGGCCCTCGACGTCCGCGACGGCTTCGACGACATGAAGCGCGTGGTGGACGGGCCGCCGGAGCCGGTGGTGAGCCAGTTCAAGCTGGGCTACGGCTCCGTCGCGCTGCTGCTGTCGACCGGGAGCGATCTCCCCACCATCCGGCGCGTGGTCGAGTCCTCGTTCGGCCAGTACCAGAACATGAAGCGCATCCGCTCGCTCGAGGCGGACGTGCAGTCACTCGAGATCGCGGTGGCCGACGGCCACCGCTACGATGCTCCCTGCGGCGACTTCCCCCGCATCGGGCGCTACCGCGCGGTGCGCTCCGAGGTCGAGGTGGCCCGCATGGCGCGTGGCAAGAGCGGGCGCCGGGGCGGCTCCGCGTCGGAGGCCGAGCCGGGCCGGCTGGCCCTGGTGCGGCGCAAGAGCGGGGCCAGCCTGGGCCTCATCGTGGGGGTGGACCGGCGCCGGCACCGCAACCTGATCCAGGTGATGCTGCCCCACGGCGGCACGGTCGCGATGAAGGAAGGCAACGTCAAGCGGGTGTTCTGGCAGACCCCGCCGCTGCACGTGCCGCGCGACTGGGAGCAGCGGACCCGCGGGCTCACCGAGCAGATGGAGCGGCTGTCGGTGCCGGAGCTGATCGAGCGCGAGCGGAGCCACGGCCCGGAGGGCGCGCTCGCCGCCATCGAGTGTCACCGCTGCCCGTGGGGCTCCCAGAACCGCTGCGAGCAGGCCTGGAAGGGGCTCGAGGGGGTCGAGCGGCAGCTCGCCCAGAAGCGGGAGATGCTCGACGCCTTCCGCAACGCCTACTGGCAGGAGTTTCTCAGAGTCGTCGAGGTCCTCGAGCGGTTCGGCGCGGTGCAGAACGCCAAGCTCCTGGCCAAGGGCCAGCTCATCGCGGGGCTGCGCCACGACAACGAGCTCCTGGTGGCCGAGGTGGTGGACCGCGGGATCCTCGCCGACACCACGCTCGCGGAGGCGGCGACCCTCTGCTCCGGGCTCATCGAGGAATCGCGCTCCGGCGACGCGGCGGTGGCGCGGCTCTTCCTCAAGAAGCGCCCGAAGCTCAAGCGCAAGCTCCAGGAGATGGAGTCGGTCGCCAACACCGTGCTCGAGGTCCAACGGCGCCACCAGTTGCCGATGCCGGTCTCGGTCTCCACCGGCTTCATGCCCTCCGTGTTCCGGTGGGCCTCCGGGGAGGACGACTGGGGGGCGATCGTGGAGGAGTCCTTCGGCGGCCACGAGGGCGACCTGATCCGGGCCATGCGGCGGCTGATCGACGTGCTGCGTCAGCTCGCGGAGTCGCCCGAGGTGGAGCCCGCGCTGGCCGGCCTGCTCGCCCGCGCCGCCCGGGTCATCGACCGCGGGATCGTGCTGGAGTCCGCGCTCATTTGATGGGCCGCGGGGGCCGCGGCGATATAATGGCCGCCATGCGGTGGCTGACACGAGCCTCGGGCCTGGCGGCGGCGGCGCTCCTCACCGCCGCGTGCGCGTCGATCACCGAGCCGACCCTGGAGCGCACGACCCGCGGACCGAACGCGGAGGAGTTCTTCATCGCCCAGTCGGTCGCGGCCAACGGGCGGCAGCCCTCCTTCGACGAGAAGCGGGTGTGGCAGGACCAGATGGACGAGAAGGTCTTCAAGTACCTGCGCGAGCACCCGGAGATCGAGTCGACGTCCCGCTACAGCGAGTTCCGCTTCTGGCGCCAGGTGGCGCCGGGTAGCACCCCGGGCGAGGTGAAGGTGCTGCTGGGCGAGCCGCGCGAGCAGACCATCGACCCGGCCCTGATGGGGGCCCTCGGCGAGCAGCACTGGGTGGCCATCCGCCCGACCGCGAAGGAAGCCTGGGTCTACCCGCTCGGCTGGGTGGTGTACTTCGACGACAAGGGCGCGGTCGTCGACATGCTCCGCAGGGTCTCCCCGCTCGACGTTCGCGACGAATAGCCGCGTGCTAGACTTGGGCGTCGTCACGACGCCCATGCCGAGTACCGCGCTGACGTGGATCGAGCCGGGAGCGAGCGCCACCCTGATCTGGCACGGCGCGGCCGCCACCGGACCCGGCGGGGGCCGACTCTACGCCGTCTCCGGTCCCGCGCTCGAGCGGCCCCCCGCCACTCCGTACTTCCTGCTGGCGCCTGCGGAGGCCGACGCCTTCGCGGCCCGGCTCTACCGGGGGCAGGTGACCCTCGCCGACCTGCGGGCCTTCCTCGCGCGCTGCCGCATCGCCCAGGGCGCGCTCGTCGACGAGATGCAGTACCTGGCGGTCGCGGAGGAGGCGCCGGTGCTGCCGGTCCTGGACGCCTGGCGTGAGGCCGCGGACGTGCCGGTGCTGCCCTACCTCGACGACATCAACGCGTTCATGCCGTCGGCGCCGCTCTACGTGACCGCGGGGGCCCACACCGCGGCCCAGCGCGAGCCCGAGCAGTTCGGCACCGCGTG
>DATFAJ010000060.1:0-2827 GCA_035254745.1 Candidatus Methylomirabilota bacterium
CGACGGCTGTGGGCCCTCAGCCACCTGGTGATGGCGCTCGGCGTCTCGGCGCCCGTGGTATGGCCCGCCATCGGCGGCATGATGGTGGCGGCCCTGCTCGTCGGCGGGACCTTCATGGTGAGCACCATGAGCGGCCTGCAGGAGGCGCAGCTCGCGGCCGGCCCGCACGCGACGACCCTCATGGCCGCGATGACGGCCGCGTTCGCGACCGGTCAGATCGGCGGCCCTCTCCTGGTGAGCTACGCCGTCGGCCCCCATGGCGATTTCTCGCGACCGCTGCTGGTCGCCTGCCTGCTGCTGGTGGCGAGCGCGGGCATCCTCTTCCGTCGACGGGCCGACACCGCCGGGCCCGTTCTTACCCGGTAAGAAGGTTCGAGCGCGCCCCGACCGGGACGGTATCGGGGGTCCCGGGCGGCCATTCGCCCCGTCTCCGTGCCGTCCCGTGTATGGCACCGCTGATGCTGTTCTCGAGTCCCATGAGGTGGCGCGTCCTTCTCGTCGGGGTGTCTCTCGCGGTGTCGCTCGGATGGGCGCAGCACGCCCTGAGCGCACCCCCGGCCGGAGCGACGGCCGAGCCCCGCTTCAT
Source organism: Candidatus Methylomirabilota bacterium (assembly GCA_035254745.1). Classification (GTDB taxonomy): domain Bacteria; phylum Methylomirabilota; class Methylomirabilia; order Rokubacteriales; family CSP1-6; genus CAMLFJ01. Next base: position 587 of record DATFAJ010000060.1, read on the forward strand.
CCGCGAGGCTCAGCGTGCGCTCGGCGAGCTGGGCTTCCGCCCCGGTCCCGTCGACGGGGTGGTCGGCCGGAAGACGCGGGACGCGCTGGCCAGGTATCAGCGGTCCCAGAAGATCCCGGTGACGGGGTCTCTCGACACGGAGACGATGGTGCGCCTCGACATTCATGAGCGAGTGTCGGGACCTGCGGCCCGGCTCGAGAGCGAGGCCGGCCGGACGTTCGAGCCGACCGCCCGCGCGGCTCGGTAGCGCACCCGACCCTCCCTCGGGCGTTCTGCCGGCACCCCAGGCACGATGCCCGCCGGCCCTCCCGGCCGTGCCGTCGGAAGTCCAGCATTCTTGCGTGTTTGTCGCGTGGCACTCCTCATGCTCGGCACTGTCGCCCGGGGAGGGCTCGCACATGAACGCCACGTGGATTCCGGTAGGCAGCGCGATAGGGATCGCTCTCCTGAGCCTGGCCGTTCTGGACGTGATGAGCGAGGGGCCCAGGGTCGATCGTTCCTCCGTCGGGGCGTGGACGTCCTGGGACACCCATGCCGCTCCCGCCGTTCAGGACACCGCCGACGATCTGCTGCCCCTCGAGCTCGCCCGGCCCGCCGGCCGGGAGACCGGCTACGCCGAACGCTGAGGCGCGGAGCCGTGTCGCACATCACGGGCGTCGGATCCGGTGAAGGAGCTGCATGAGCCGGACGCGACCCGAAGACCCGCGGGCGGTTCGTATCGAGGTAGCGAACGAGTGGGCCTGGTGCGGGGCGCAGCGGCTGCGGCTGACGCCGCGGACCTTCGCGGTGCTCCGGCACCTGGTCGAGCATCAGGGACGGCTGATCACGAAGGACGAGCTGTTCACCACGGTGTGGCGCGACGCCATCGTGAGCGACGCCGCCCTGGCGAGCTGCATCCGTGATCTGCGCAAGGCCCTCGGGGATTCGTCAGGCGCTCCGCGCTACATCCAGACGGTGCATCGACGAGGATTCCGGTTCATCGGGCCGATTCCTTCGCCGACCGGGGCGCGGCCGGGCTCCTCGCCTCCCGCTCGCGACTTCCCCTGCTCCTCGAATGCGCCCCCCGCCCTGGTCGGCCGGGAGGCCGAGCTGGCCGGCCTGCGCGCGCGACTGGCGAAGGCGCTGAGTGGGCAGCGGCAGCTCGTGTTCGTGACCGGCGAACCCGGAATCGGCAAGACTGCGCTGGTGGAAACGTTCCTCGCCGAGGTCGGCGCGGCGGGCACCCTGCGCATCGGCTGCGGGCAATGCGTGGAGCAGTACGGCGCGGGCGAACCGTACCTGCCGGTGCTGGAAGCGCTGGGGCGCCTGGGGCGAGCGGAGGGAGGCAAGCGACTGGTCCAGACGCTCAAGCAGCATGCGCCGACCTGGCTGGTGCAGCTTCCCGGCCTGCTCAGCGATCGCGAGGTGGAGGCGGTGCAGCGTCGGGCGCAGGGGGCCACGGGCGACCGGATGCGGCGCGAGCTGGTGGAAGCCCTGGACGCCCTGACCCAGGAGGCGCCGCTCGTCCTCCTGCTGGAGGATCTCCACTGGAGCGACTCCGCCACCATCGACCTGCTGGGCATGCTCGCGCGCCGGCGGGAAGCCTCGCGCGTGATGGTGCTCGGCACGTACCGCCCCGCCGAGGTGGCGGCCGAGCCCACGCATCCGCTGAGGCGGGTCAAGCACGAGCTGCAGCTGCACGGGCACTGCGACGAGATCCCCCTGGAGTTCCTGACCGCGGCGGACGTGGATCAGTACCTCGCCCGCCGCTTTCCCGGGCACGGGTTGCCGCCCGAGCTGGCGCACGTGCTCCACCGGAACACGGACGGCAATCCCCTGTTCCTGGTGAACACGATCGACGACCTGATCGGCCAGGGACAGCTTCATCCGGACGACGGCCAGTGGCGGCTGTCGAGGCCGGCGGCGGACATCGCGTCACGGGCGCCCGAGACGCTCTGGCAGCTGGTCGAGAAGCAGGTGGACCGCCTGAGCCCGGAGGAGCAGGCGGTCCTGGTGACGGCCAGCGCGGTGGGCGTGGAGTTCTCCGCCGCGGTCGCGGTCCCGGTGGGGATCGATCCGCAGCGAGCCGAGCTCCGGTGCGAGACGCTGGCACGGCACGGCCGGCTCATCCGACGGGTCGGGGTCGCGGAGTGGCCGGACGGGACGGTGGCCGGGCGGTACGCATTCATCCACGCCCTGTACCAGCAGGTGCTCTATGGTCGCATCCCGGTCGGGGAGCGGGCCGGCCGGCACCGGCGGATC
>DATFAJ010000061.1:0-2196 GCA_035254745.1 Candidatus Methylomirabilota bacterium
CTCATCGGCACCCTCGACAGCGAGCGCACCCAGGTGGTGATGGAGAGCCTGCTCCAGCGCATCGTCGATACCGGCGCCGCGATCGCGATCATCGACATCACCGGGGTGCCCACCGTGGACACGCTGGTGGCCCAGCACCTCCTGAAGACGGTGGGCGCGGCCCGCCTGATGGGGGCGGAGTGCATCATCAGCGGCATCCGGCCCCAGATCGCCCAGACCATCGTCCACCTGGGGGTGGACCTCGGTAACGTCGCCACCAAGGCCACCCTCGCCGACGCGCTGGTGCTGGCCATGGCCCGCGTCGGCGCCGCGGTGGTCCGCAACGCGCCCCGTGCTTGACGGCAAGCCGCCCGCCGAGCGCATCCCGATCCTCAAGATGGGCGAGTTCCTGCTCGTCACCATCCAGGTGGAGATGCACGATCGCCTGGTGATGACGCTGCAGGACGAGCTGACCGAGCAGATCGTCCGGCACCGCGCCCGCGGCGTGCTCATCGACATCTCGGCGCTCGAGATCGTGGACTCGTTCATCGGCCGCGCCCTCGGCAACATCGCCAAGATGTCGCGCGTCCTCGACGCGGAGACCGTGGTGGTGGGCATGCGGCCCGCGGTCGCGATCACCCTCGTCGAGCTCGGCCTCAACCTGGAGGGCGTGCGTACCGCGCTGGACGCGGAGCGCGGCATGGCCCTGATCCGCCGGCGGTCCGACGGGCACGGGGGGCTCGATGCCCGCGGTTCGTGAGGAGAGCGTGGCCATTCACTCGGACGAGGACGTGGTGCGCATCCGGCAGCTGACCCGCCGGTGGGCGGTGGACCTCGGGTTCAGCCTGGTGGATCAGACCAAGATCGTCACCGCGGCGAGCGAGCTGGCCCGCAACACGCTCGTCCACGGCGGCGGTGGGCTCACCCGGCTCGTGGCGCTGCAGGACGGCGGCCGCCGCGGGCTCCGGCTCGTCTTCGAGGACAAGGGGCCGGGCATCCCCGACCTGCAGCAGGCCCTGCGCGACGGCTTCACCACCGGCTCCGGCCTCGGGCTCGGGCTCGGCGGCGCCCGTCGCCTGTCGAGCGAGTTCGACATCGCCTCGACGCCCGGCCAGGGCACCACGGTGTCGATCACGAGGTGGAAGTGATCGCGGCGCGCGCTCCGCAGCCGTTCGCGATCGCCGAGCCGAGCCAGGTGGGCGAGGCGCGGCGGCAGATCCTCCACCTGGCCGCGGCGGCGGGGCTGGACGCCACCCAGCAGGGCAAGCTCGCCCTCGTCGTCAACGAGCTCGGCACCAACCTGGTCAAGCACGGCGACGGCGGTCAGCTCATCGCCCGCGCCCCGGACGGACCGCCCGCGATCGAGCTGCTCGCGCTGGACCGCGGCGCGGGCATGGCGAGCGTCACGGAGTGCTTCCGCGACGGCTACTCGACCGCGGGCAGCCCGGGGACCGGGCTCGGCGCGGTGCGGAGGCTGGCCGACCTCGTGGACGTGTACTCGACGCGGCCGGGCGGCACCGTGATCCTCGCGCGGGTGGGCGGCGTGCAGGCGGAACGGCTCGAGATCGGTGGGGTGTGCGTGCCCAAGGCCGGCGAGGAGGTCTGCGGCGACGCCTGGTCCGTCGCAGCGGAGCTGGAGTGCCCGGCGGTGATGGTGGTGGACGGTCTCGGCCACGGGCTCGGCGCGGCCGACGCGGCCCGCCTCGCGGTGAGGGCCTTCGACGCGGCCCCGAACCTCCCGCCGGGCGCCCAGGTCGCGGCCATCCACGACGCGCTCCGGGGCAGCCGGGGCGCCGCGGTGGCGGTGGCGCGCATCGACCGCGAGCGGGGCGTGGTGACCTTCGCCGGCGTCGGCAACGTGGCCGGGGTGGTGGTCGCCGCCGACGTCGGGCGGCACCTGGTCTCGGGCAACGGGACCGCGGGGCACGATGTGCACCGGATCAGCGAGTTCTCCTATCCCTGGGCCGCCGACGCCCTGCTCGTGATGCACTCCGACGGGCTCGGGAGTCGCTGGCAGATCGACCGGTACCCCGGGCTGGCCGGCCGGCACCCCGCGCTGCTGGCCGGCGTGCTCTACCGGGACTGGAGCCGCGGACGCGACGACGTGACGGTCGTGGCGGCCCGCCTGCGCCCGACATGAGCCTCCCCCTCATCTCGATCTTCGTCCGTCACGAGCGGGACGTGGTCGCGGCGCGCCAGCGGGCCCGCCAGATCGCG
>DATFAJ010000062.1:0-6120 GCA_035254745.1 Candidatus Methylomirabilota bacterium
GGCTACTTCGACCCCGGCAAGACCGTCGCGTTCCCCGAGCCGGTCAGCGAGGCGATCCTCTCCAAGCTCGGGCCGGCCCCGCCCAAGGTCGCGGGCGCCGCCCGCTACGACGCCGCGGTCGCCTGGACGCAGCGGGTGCTCCGCGAGTACCTGCTCCCGGAACTCGAGCCCGACGTGGTGATCAACTGGCTGACCGAGCCGGATCACAGCCAGCACCACGTGGGGATGGGATCGGCCGACGCCTGCGAAGCGCTCCGGCACGACGACGTCGAGATCGGCCGGGTGCTGGCGAGCCTCGACGGGCTGGGCCTCGGCGGCCGCGCCGACGTGCTCGTGGCCTCCGACCACGGCTTCAGCACCAACGCCGGCGGGGTCGACGTGGTCGGCGCGCTGATCGACGCGGGGCTGAAGGCCGCGCCCGACTCCGCCGACGTGATCCTGGCCAGCAGCGGCCAGGCGATCGCGCTGCACGTGGAGCACCACGACGCCGACCGCGTCGCGCGCATCGCCCGGCTGATCCAGGCCCGGGACTGGGGCGGGGTCGTCTTCACCGCCGGCCGCGGGCCCGGCGAGCCGCGGGGCGGCGTCGAGGGCACGTTCGCGCTCGAGCTGATCCACGCCGCGAGCGCGGAGCGCGGCGCCGACCTGCTGGCCACGTTTCCGTGGACCTCGCGGCCGAACGCCCACGGGGTGCCCGGCACCGACCTGGCCTGCGTGAGCGGGGGCGCCCGCCTCTACGCGAGCGATCACGGAAGCATGAGCCCGTGGAACGTCCGCAACACGCTCTTCGGGTGGGGGCCGGGCTTCAAGCGGCGGGTGACGATCCGGGTGGCGGCCGGCAACGCGGACGTGACGCCGACGGTGCTCGCGCTCCTCGGCCTCGACCCCGGTCCCGCCGCCGCGGGCGGGCTCGACGGCCGGGTGCTCGCCGAGGCGCTCGAGGGCGGCCCCGATCCGGAGCAGGTGATCGGGGAGACGCGCGTGCACACCGTGGAGGCCGGCGCGTACTGCGCTGCCATCCAGGTCTCGCACGTGGACGGGCGCCGCTACGTGGACCGGAGCTGGCGCATCCGGTGACGCCCCGTCGCGGCCGCCTCCCGGGGCTACCCGGGAGGCGACGCGTGACGAGCTCTCGAGTCTTCGCGTCTTCGCGCTCAGACGCGCGTCTGATGGGTGTGGCGCACCTCGTCGCGCCGACGGCTCATCGCCACCAGCGAGAACACGATCACGACCAGGACCGCCGCGCCCACGAGCAGGGCGATGGTCGGATTGACGCCGAGGAACGTCCCCGGCTCGCGCTCCACGATGCGCTCGCTCTTCTCGGTCCGGGTATCGGTCTGCACGTTGGTCGACGGGGCCGGCGGCTGCACCTGGGGAGCCGGCGGGGGCGGCGGGCTGCTCGGTGCGCTGCTGTCCGGCGCCGCGGGGGTGGCCGGGGCCGGGGCGGACGGCTGCTGCGCGCTCGCATCGAGGGCCAAGCCGCCGATCACGAGCGAAGTGAGAAGCAGGGTCAGGCAGAGTCCGATCGTCCAGTTCCGCTTCATGAGTGCGTCCTCCTTTGCCGCCAGGGGACGCAATGGCGGTGCCATCCGGGTCCCGCGCAAGATCGGTCACTTGCGCGAGTGTGCAACGCGGTGGCGGCACTTTCGCCCGGGTAGGGGCTACCCGATCGAGGGTATGATGCGCCAGTCATGGCCGAGACACTGGCCGCGCCGCTGCCCATCGAGCCGATCACGCGCCCGTTCGACGCGGTGGTGCGGCTGCCCGGCTCGAAGAGCTACTCGAACCGCGCCCTGCTGGTCGCGGCGCTGGCCCGGGGCACGTCCGAGATCACCGAGGCCCTCCTCTCCGACGACACCCGCTACATGCACCGGGCCCTCGAGGCGCTCGGGGTGCGGGTGCGGGCCGACGAGGCGGCGCGCACCTTCGTGGTCGAGGGCGTGGACGGCCGCTTCCCCGCCGCGGAGGCCACGCTCCAGATCGGCAACGCGGGCACCGCGGCCCGCTTCCTGACCGCCGCGGTCGCGCTCGGGCACGGCACCTTCGTGGTCGACGGCTCGCCCGCCATGCGCAAGCGCCCGATCGAGCCGCTGCTCGAGGGGCTGCGCGCGCTCGGGGTGGACGCGGTCAGCCGCGAGGGCACCGGCTGCCCGCCGGTGGTGGTGCGCGCCCGTGGCATCGAGGGCGGGCGGGCGCGCATGCGCGGCGACATCTCGAGCCAGTACTTCAGCGCGCTCCTGCTCGCGTCGCCCTACGCGCGCTACGACGTCGAGATCGAGGTCGACGGCCCGCTGGTCTCGGCGCCCTACATCACGATGACGCTCTCCACCATGGAGGCGTTCGGGGTGCGCGCCGAGCGCGAGGGCGACCGGTGGTTCCGGGTGCCCGCGGGCCAGCGCTACCAGGCGCGCGCGTACGCAGTGGAGCCGGACGCCTCCGGCGCCTCCTACTTCTTCGCGGCCGCCGCGGTGACCGGCAGCCGGGTGGTGGTGCCGCGCCTCGGCCGGGCCTCGGCCCAGGGCGACCTCGGGCTGCTCGACGTGCTGGCGCGCATGGGCTGCGAGGTGACGATGGAGGCGGAGTCGGTCACGGTGCGCGGCCCGGCGCGGCTGCGCGCGGTGGACGCGGACTTCACGCGGATGGGCGACGTGGCCACCACCCTGATGGCGATCGCGCCCTACGCGGACGGGCCGGTGACGGTACGGGGGATCGCCCAGACCCACTTCGAGGAGAGCGACCGACCGGTGGCCGCGGCCACCGAGCTCCGCCGGATGGGGCTCGAGGTGGAGAGCACCTACGACTCGGTCACCGTCCATCCCGGCACCCCGCGGCCCACCGACGTGCAGACTTACGACGATCACCGCATCGCGATGAGCTTCGCGGTGACCGGCCTGCGCGCGCCCGGCATCCGCATCGTCAACCCCGGCTGCGTGTCCAAGACCTTCCCCGAGTACTTCGACGTCCTGCGCGGGCTCTACGCCTAGCCCGAGAGAAGGAGACCGCCATGCCCCGCATCGCTCCGATCACCGGCAAGTCCGACGTCCCCGCCGAGCACCACGCCGCCGTCGACGCGGTGACCGCGGTCTTCGGCAACGTGCGCGGGCCCTTCAGCATGCTGCTGCACAGCCCGAAGCTGGCCGAGCGGCTCCTGCCGCTGGTCACGTTCTTCCGCGACGGGAGCGTGGTCGAGGGGCGGCTGCGCTCGGTGGCGATCCTGGCCGCGGTGCGCGAGCGCGAGGCGGCCTACGTGTGGTCGGCCCAGGTCGCGGCGGCCCGGCGCAACGGGGTGCCGGATCCGGTCATCGACCTCCTGCGCGCCAAGGGCGATCCGGCCGGCCTCCCGGCCGAGGAGCGCGAGATCGTGACCTACGTGCGGCAGCTCATGCGCACCAACCGCGTCGACCGGACCGCCTTCGACGCGCTGGCCCGGCGCCGGGGACCGCAGTGGATGGTGGAGATGACCGCGGCCGCCAACTACTTCGCGATGCTGTCGGGGGTGGTCAACGCCTTCGAGGTGGAGGCGCCCGCGGACGGCGACAAGCTGCCCGCCGCGTCCTGAGCCGACGATGGACCGCGTCCGCCTGGCCATCGTCGGCTGCGGCAACATCTCCCAGCTCAACGCGCCCGGCTACCTGCGGCACCCGCGCTGCGAGGTGGTGGCGCTCTGCGACACGGTGCCCGAGCGGGCGAAGCGCCGGGCGCAGGAGTGGGGCCTCGCCCCCCGGATCTACTCGGACCTGGCCCAGGTGCTGGACGACGACGGGGTGGACGCGGTGGAGCTGCTCACCCCGACGTGGCTCCACGCCGACCAGATCGTGGCCGCGCTCGGCGCGGGCAAGCACGTGTCGTGTCAGAAGCCGCTCGCCACCACGGTGGCGGAGGCTGACCGGATCGCGGCCGCGGTGGCGGGAAGCCGGGCCACGTTCCGCGTCACCGAGAACTTCCTCTACTACCCGCCGATCCTCGAGGCCAAGCGGCTGCTGGACGCGGGGGAGATCGGCGAGCCCTCGCTGGTGCGCATCCACACCACGCGCGCCCAGCGCATCGCGGGCCTCGCGATCGAGCTCGACCCGGAGGCGACGGTGTGGCGGCGCGACCCCGCCCGCAACCCGGGCGGGGTGCTCTACGACGACGGGGTGCACAAGTACGCGACCGCCGCGCTCTGGATCGGGGAGATCGGCCCGGTCTCGGCCATCGTCACCCGGGGCGCGGACTTCCTCATGGAGACGCCGAGCGTGATCACGTGGCGCTTCAAGGCGCGCGACTGCCTCGGCATCGTCGACTACACCCACGCGGCCGAGATGACGATGCAGGCCCGCTACGCGCGCGTCGACGAGTTCTTCGAGATCCACGGCAGCCGCGGGGTCATCTGCGTGACCCGCTGCAGCGGGGAGATGCTCGACCTGCCGCCGGTGCTGGTGATCCGGGGGCGGGAGACGGTGGCCCACGACGTGCCGTGCGACTGGCGGCTCGGCTTCGACGGGGCGGCGGCGGACTTCGTCGACGGGCTGCTCGAGGGACGCCAGCCCGCGCAGGACGTCCACGCCGCGAAGCGGATGCTGCAGGTGTCGCTCGCGATCTACGAGTCCGGGCGCACCGGACGGCTGGTGGCCCCCGAGTCGATGGTCTAGCTACGCGCCCGGCAGCGCCTCGTAGATCGCGCGCTCGAAGCGGCCGTAGAGCGCGAGCACGCGCGGGTCGGCGAAGGGCAGGATCTGGGTCATGATGAGCCCGGTGACGCGCCGGACCGGGTCGAGCCAGTAGTAGGTGTTGAAGATGCCGCCCCAGCTCACGGTGCCGGCGCTGCGGCCGTTCGGGCCCGGGTCCAGGTTGAGCATGTAGCCGAGGGCCCAGCGAATCCGGGCGCCCGGGAAGAAGTCCACGTCGCAGGACATCTCGGGCAGCGCGGTCTTCATCACGCCGGCCGGAATGTCTCCGGTGTGGTTCTGGCCCATCAGGGCCACCGTCTCCGGACGCAGCAGGGACGCTCCGTTCCAGGTGCCGCGGTTCAGCAGCATCTGGAGGAGCTGGAGGTAGTCGCGCCCGGTCGAGTAGAGCGGCCCGCCGCCCGACCAGAACTCTCCGGCGGTCGGGGGCGGCTCGAGGGGCTGGGGCAGGAGCGAGCCGTCGGACTGACGGTGGTGCAGGCGCGCCTGGCGGGCCCGCTGCTCGGGGCTCGTGACGTACCCGCTGTCGGTCATGCCGAGAGGGCCGAAGATCCGCTCGCGGAAGTACGCGTCGAGCGGCCGGCCGCTCGCGGCTTCCACGAGCCGGCCGACCCAGTCGGTGTTGATGCCGTACTCCCATCGCTCGCCCGGGTCGAAGACGAGCGGCATGCGGATCGACGCCACCCGGCCGGTGCCCCGCGGGGGCAGGCCCGCGGTCTCGAGATACCGGCCGACGGTCGGATCCCACATGTTGTAGCCAAAGCCGGCGGTGTGGGTCAGCAGGTGGCGCAGGGTGATCGGCCGCCGGGCGGGTCGGAGGCGCGGCTTGCCCGCCGCGTCGAAGCCCTCCAGGACCTGGGGCGCGCCGAGCGTGGGGTCGATGTCGGGCACCGGTGCCTCGAGGGCGAGCTTGCCCTGCTCGACCAGCTGCATCGCCGCCACCGAGGTGATGGCCTTGGTCATCGAGGCGATGCGGAAGACGCTGTCGAGCGTCATCGGCTCGGGCCGGTCGAGCGCGCGCCGCCCGAAGGCGCCCTCGTAGAGCAGGCCGCGATCGGTGGCCGCCATCGCCACCACGCCGGGCACCTCCCGGGAGTCGGTCGCCTGCCGGAGGACCGCGTCGACCAGCGGGCGCGGCGTCATGCTAGAGGACGGAGCGAACGAGGCCGCCGTCGACGAGGATCGTGGTCCCGGTGATGTAGCTCGACTTGCCGGAGGCGAGGAACGCCACCAGATACGCGAGCTCTCGCGGCTCGCCGAGGCGCCCCACCGCGGTCTCGGCCGCGCGCTGGGCCAGCGCCTCCTCGAGCGTGACGCAGAGCTGCTTGGCCCGCGCGGTCACGTTCGAGAGCATGCGCTCGCTCATGATGGAGCCCGGGCACACGTTGTTGACCAGGATGCCGTCGCGCCCGACCTCGTCGGCGAGCGTCTTGGCGAACGCGACCACGCCCAG
>DATFAJ010000063.1:0-2888 GCA_035254745.1 Candidatus Methylomirabilota bacterium
CGCGGCCATCGCCTCGAGCATCGCCACGTGATTGCGGTGCGTCTGCACGACGCCCTTCGGGGGCCCGGTCGTGCCCGACGTGTAGACGATCGTCGCGATGTCCTCCGGGCGGAGCCCGGCCACCCGCTCCGCCAGCACCGGGCCGAAGGTCCCGGCCTGGTCCCGGCCGAGCCGGACGAGGCCGTCCCAGCCCAGCAGGGTCGGATCCTGGCCTTGGCCGGCGTCGATCATCACGATCCGGCTGAGCCCCGGCATCCGGCCCCGCACCTCCAGCACCTTGGCGAGCTGCGACGGATCCTCGACGATCAGCAGCCGCGCCTCGGACTCGTTGACGATATGGACCACCTGCTCGGCGGTGTAGCTCGGATAGATGGGGACCGTGATGCCGCCCACCGAGAAGATGGCGAAGTCGACCTGCACCCATTCGGCACGGCTCCGGGACAGGAGGGCCACCGCCTCGCCCGGCCGCAGACCGAGAGCCAGGAGCCCCAGCGCCAGCTCCCTCACCCGGGTGCCCACCTCGCTCCACGTCGAGGTCTCCCAGCGGTGATCGCGCTTGATGCGCTGGGCCGGCGCATCGGGACTTCGCTCGACGCGGCTCCAGAACGTGGCGGCCAGGGTGCCCCCGGCCGGTCCCGCCACGTGGGTCGACACGGCTTCTCCTATCGCACGGCCGCGGCGGCGAGATAGTCCACGCAGGCGTCGAGCGTGGCGAGCTTGGGATAGTCGGCCTCGGGAATCTCCACCTGGAGCGCGGCGTGCAGCGCGATCACGAAGTTGAGGTGGTCCATGGAGTCGAGATCGAGCTGTTCGCGGAACGGCACGTCGGGGGCGAGCGAAGCCGGGTCGGCCTCGGGCGCGATCTCGCCGAGGGTGCGCAGCACCGCGGCCCGGATCTCCTCGCGGGTCATAGGCGGGCCGGCTCCTGCAGCAGGCGGTCCACCGCGGCCAGGAAGAGCCCACCCCGGTGGCCGTCGCTCACCCGGTGGTCGGCGGAGAGCGTGGCGGTGACGAGGGGGCGGGCGACGACCTGGCCGTCGACGACCCACGGGCGCTCGACGATCTTGCCGAAGCCCACGATCGCCACCTGCGGCGGAAAGATCACGCCGAAGGCGCTCTCCACGCCCTGCTCGCCGAGGCTGGTCACGGTGATGGTCGGATCGGAGAGCTCCGAGCTCCGCAGTCCGCCGCTCCTCGCGCGCTGGACGAGATCGCGGAAGCCCCGCATGAGATCGCCCAGGCTCTTGCCGGCGGTGTCGTGGAGCGCGGGGGCGACGAGGCCCCCGCCCCGGAGCGAGATCGCCACGCCGACGTGCACGGCCTCGCTCCGCACCGGCTCGCCCCCCCGCCAGACCGCGTTGAGCTCGGGCACGTCCCGCAGGGCGAGCGCCACCGCCTTGATGAGCAGCACGCCGTAGAGGAGCCGATCCGGGACCGGCCGCTTGAGGTTCTCCTCGGCGACCCAGGTCATCGCCCGATGCATGTCGATCGTGGTGGCGAGGTAGTAGTGGGGGATCTCGCGCTTGGATCGCGCCATGGCGGCCCCGATGGCCTGCCGCGCCCGGGCCTGCCGGTCGAGCGGTGCGCGGGGCTTCTCGGCGGGCGCCGCGGCCGGCGCGGCCGCGGCCTGCTCGACGTCCTCGCGCCGGATCGATCCCCCGGGCCCCGTGCCGCGGACGCTCGCGGGATCGATCCCCAGCTCGATGGCGCGCTTCCTCGCCAGCGGCGAGATCCGGACCCGGTCGGACGGGGGCGCCGCCGGCGCGACCGCGCGGCGCACCGGCGCGACGACCGGGGCCGGCGGCGGCGCCGCGGCGCGCCCGGGAGCTGCGGCCGGCGTCGTCTCGCGGACGATCGCGAGCACCGCGCCGGTAGGCACCGTGGCGCCCGGCTGCACGACGATCTTCTCGAGCACGCCGGGCGTGAAGACCTCGATGTCGATCAGCCCCTTGTCGGTCTCGACCACCGCGATGGTGTCGCCCCGCGCGAGCGCGTCGCCGGGACGCTTGCGCCACTCGACGAGCGTGCCGGCGCTCATGTCCGCGGTCAGGATCGGCATCAGGAACTCAGCCATGGGCGACCAGCATCTCCCGGACCGCCTCCACGATGGCCGGCACCTGGGGCAGCGCCGCGTCCTCCATGTGCTTGGCGTACGGCATCGGCACCTCCGCGCTGCACACGCGCGCGACCGGCGCGTCCAGGCTGTAGAATCCGCCCTCCATGATCCGCGCGCTCACCTCGGCCGCGAGGCTCCCGGTGCGCCAGCCCTCGTCCACGATCACCGCCCGGTGGGTCTTGGTCACCGAGCCGAGAATGGTCTCGGTGTCGAGCGGCCGCAGGGTGCGCAGGTCGACCACCTCGGCCTCGACGCCGTCCCGGGCAAGCTCGTCGGCGGCCCTGAGCGCCGTGCCGAGGGTCCCGCCGTAGGTGATCAGGCTCACCGCGTCGCCGGGGCGCCGCACCAGGGCCCGGCCGATCTCGGCGGGCCCGGCCTGCTCGTCGACCTCCCCTTCCACCGGATAGAGCGTCGCGTGCTCGAAGACGAACACCGGATCCGGGTCGCGCAGGGCCGCGAGCACGAACCCCCGGGCGTCCGACGCGACCGCGGGGGCCACGATCTTGATCCCCGGGATGTGCGCGAGCCAGCCCTCGAGGCTGTGCGAGTGCTGGGCCGCGAGCTGTCGGCCGCCGCCGGTGGTCATGCGTACCACGAGCGGCACGCTGAGCTGCCCGCCCGACATGTGTCGCAGGGTGGCCGCGTTGTTGACGATCTGGTCCAGGGCCAGCAGGCTGAAGTTCACGGTCATGATCTCCACGATGGGACGCATGCCGCCGAGGGCGGCGCCGATGCCGGCGCCGAGGAAGGTGTTCTCGGACAGCGGGGTGTC
>DATFAJ010000064.1:0-4423 GCA_035254745.1 Candidatus Methylomirabilota bacterium
ACCTACGAGAAGGTGACCGGCAAGCAGGTCAACATGATCTCCCAGAGCTGGGACGGCACGCGGGTGTACATCTCCTCCTCGCTGCTCGCCCGCTGGGACAAGACGGGCGCGGACGACGAGCAGTTCGTGCGCGCGTTCAAGTGGGACGGTCGTGAGCTGACCCCGACCTTCGAGGTCGACTTCTACAAGGAGAAGCTGGGCCGCGCGCACCACATGAAGTTCGGCACGAAGGCCACCAAGGCCGCGTACCAGAGCGCGCCGCTCGCCAGCGCGCGGTAGGGCGGGCCGCGTGCCGCGCCCGCTACGCGAGGTGGTGCTGGTGGTGGGGGCCGTCCTGGCCCTCACCACCGCGAGCTGGGGTCACGGCGACGAGGCTCGCGATCAGCCGCCGCCGGTGAAGGCGGACTTCGTGCCCCCCGCCCCCGGCACCTACACGCTGCATCCCATCATGCGCGCGCCGCGGGGCACGGTCGTCGACCTCGAGGGACGCTCGCGCCCGCTGACCGAGCTCACGACCGGCAAGATCACGCTCCTCACCTTCGTGTACACGCGGTGCGCGGACGCGTGGGGCTGTCCGCTCGCCTACCGGGTCTTCGACGCGGTCGGCGACGCGGTCGAGCGGTCTCCCACCCTCCGATCGCGCGTGAGGCTCGTCACCCTCTCCTTCGACCCCGGGCACGACACGCCGACGGTGATGCGACAGTACGCGGGGGAGCAGGCCTCGCGGGGCGTCGAGTGGCACTTCCTGACCACGCGCTCGCCCCACGCCCTCGCTCCCCTGCTCGAGGGCTTCGGGCAGGACGTCCGGGTCGTGGCGGGGGATCGACCGGACGAGCCCGATCCGCTGAGCCACGTCCTCAAGGTCTTCCTGATCGATCCCCGGGGGGTGGTCCGCGAGATCTACAGCACCGCCTACCTCTACCCCGAGGTGGTGATCGCCGACATCGAGACGCTCCGGCTGGAGGGCGTATCCCGGGACGTGGCGCCGGCGAGCCGCGCCGCGGGCGCGCGGATCAGCCGATGACGCGCGTGCCCGGCCTGATCTGCCCCGCCACGATGTAGGAGTCCGCGAGGCTCGCGGGGCTGTAGACCGGCTGCCCGGCGGCGCGGAGCCGATCCGCGCCGGCGAGCCGCTCCACCACCGAGCGATGGACGGCCAATCCCGGCGGGAACGCGCGCTGGCCGGTGGGCAGCAGGGTCCACGGGGCCTGGGCCCACGGAGCGTGAGCGATACCGCACGCGTCGGGCTTGAGGGTGACCGCCGGCTTCGCGGCGAACGCGACGCCCAGCTTGGTCAGCTCCTCGACGACCCACTGCAGGCCGCCGTCGGACAGCCCGCTCTCGCTCTCCGGGTAGCCGCCACCCACGTCGGCGTGCGCGCCCGGGAACAGCACCTGGGTGATGCGATCGTCCGGGTCCCAGAGGGTCGGCGTGAAGTTCGACCGTTGCTCGTCGACCGAGACCGCGTGCAGGCCGTGGCGCACCTTCGGGCTCAGGACCAGGTCGGCGAACTGGAACGCGTCGAGCTGGGTGTCGGTCTTCAGGTTGTAGGCGGGGATTCCGAGCGATCCGACCGTGTCCCACACCACGACCGCCTCGATCGGGACGTCGACGATCCTCGGCGCGGTGGCCGGCGACTGCAAGAACCCGGGCATGTCGACCGCGACCTCGGCGAGGGTGCGCAGCAGGCTCTTGCGCT
This sequence comes from Candidatus Methylomirabilota bacterium, assembly GCA_035254745.1. Lineage (GTDB taxonomy): Bacteria > Methylomirabilota > Methylomirabilia > Rokubacteriales > CSP1-6 > CAMLFJ01. The sequence goes on from DATFAJ010000064.1 coordinate 1,700, forward strand.
CCTTCAGGACCTCGCGCCGATACGTGAACCACTCGGCGGATCCCAGCCGGTAGGCCTGGTCGCGGTCGCCGTCGAGGTCGTTGCGCTTGGCGTCCAGCAGCCCGCGGGCCACGATCAGGCCCGCGAGGGCACGCGCGGTGTACGCGCCCCGGCTGAACCCGACGATGAAGATTCGGTCGCCCACCTCGAAGTTCCGGGAGATGAACGTGTAGCCGCGCACGATCCGCGTGACGAGCCCGGCGCCCCCGCCGCCGCCGAGTACCCGCACCAGGAAGTTCTTCGAGTCGCCGACCCCGTGCAGGTACTTGGCGATCTGCGCGACCCGGCCGTCCGCTCCGGTGACGCTCCGCTCCTGCTCGTCGGCCGAGCGCAGGCTGTCCGGCGAGAGGTCGCCGGCCAGATTCAGAAAGAGCTTGAAGACGTTCGTCCGGTGGCCGCCCTGCTCCTCCTGCTCCTCGGGCTGCCCGGGTCCGTTCCACGTCCCGTCCGCACAGAACACGATGGTCTTCATGCGCTCACCGGCGGCCTGGTCAGCCGCTGCAGGACCTGGAACTGGTAGTGGTACGAGTCCACCCCGGACCCGTTGTAGCGCCGCACCGCGTAGGGCCAGTCGCAGCCGAGGCTCGCCCGGTCCGGCACCCGCGAGTACGCCGTCTCGGGATGGTACCGGGTCGGATGCAGCGTGTCGGTGGCGCCCGGATAGACCGGAGCTCCCGCCGCGATGTCGACGAGGTGCTCGGCCGCACACCGCGCGCAGTCGGTCATGTAGCGCGGATCGTCCGGCGCGAAGCGGCAGGGCCTGAGCGCCCCGTCGCCGATCTCGTGGATCCGGTCATCCGCCTGCTGGCCGGGGGTCGAGCCGGCGACGAAGAGCTCGTACTTGCTCCGGAGCTCCTTCACCGCGCGCTGGACGTTCTTGACCGGGTCCACCATCACGGTGGCGACCTCGGCCGCGGTCGGAGGATGGTGAAAGAGGGTGAACTGCCCGATGCCGTAGCCCCGTGACGTGATGCGGTCCGGATGGCCGTGGTCGCCGTGATCGAGCCCGACCACGATGAAGTTGTCGGCGTTGTCTCCGCTCGGCACCCGGTAGTGCAGGCCACCGCTCTCCTGGAGGAAGATCGCGAGGAGGAACGGGCGCGGGACGGGTAACCCGACGAGCTGCTGGATCTGGGCGAGGGCGTCCTGGTTGGCCCGCGCCGGATCGGCGGAGCGGGGCAGCGTCGGAATCCGCTGGTCGCCCAGGATGTCCTCGATGCACGCGGCCAGCCGCTCGTCGACCACGCCGGTCGGGCCGGTGACGCGGCCCCGATTGAACGTCTGCAGCGCTACCGGAGCGTCGCCGTCGCTTCCGTGCTGCCCGGCGGTCAGGAGATCGTACTGAAGCGCGCGAACCGCGCTCGCGGTGCCGTCGCCGAACCGCCCATCGATCCCGGCCCGCAGGTAGCCGAGCGACCGCAGGTCCTCCTGCAGGGCCTTGGCGAGCGGATCGGGCGGTCCCGACCGGGGTCGCAGCTCGAGCCCGGGCTGACGATACGGACGCCTCATCTGCCTCTCCACCCTACGAACTACCCCGGGGCCGTGTCAACCTTCCACGCTCGTGAATCGACCCGGCGGCTCACGCGTTCCACGAGCCGGCGGGCGCCCGGATCCGGCAATTCGACAACGCGTCCGCCGAGCACCTGCTGAGCGACGATCAGCCCTGATCGAGATGCTGGACCAAGCGCTCGGTGCTACCATGTGGCCGGTAGACCACCCTCTCCGACGAAGGAGCGCAGCCCGTGAGCACACTCGATCGCGCCGGACGTATGAAGGGCGTTCTCTCCCCGGTCGTCACCCCGTTCAAGGCCGACCTCTCCCCCGATCCCGAGCGCTTCGTCCGCCAGTGTCGCTGGCTGCTCTCCCAGGAGGTGGGCCTCGCGGTGTTCGGGACCAACTCGGAGGCCAATTCGCTCTCGACCGAGGAGAAGGTGGAGCTGCTGGACCGGCTCGTGGCGGGCGGCATCGACCCCGCGCGCCTCATGCCGGGAACCGGCTGCTGCGCCCTCACCGACTCGGTGCGCCTCACCGCGCACGCCATGAAGCTGGGCGCGGGCGGGGTGCTGATGCTGCCACCCTTCTACTACAAGGGCGTCTCGGACGACGGGCTCTTCCGGAGCTTCGCGGAGGTGATCGAGCGGGTGGGTGATCGGCGGCTGCGCGTGTACCTCTACCACATTCCCCCGGTGTCGAACGTGCCGATCACCCTCGGCCTCATCGAGCGGCTGCTCAAGGCCTATCCCGACATCGTGGCCGGGGTGAAGGACAGCTCGGGCGACTGGAGCAACACCAAGGCGATGCTGGACGCCTTCGCGGCCGGCGGCTTCGACGTGTTCGCGGGGAGCGAGACCTTCCTGCTCGCCAATATGCGCGGGGGCGGCGCGGGCTGCATCAGCGCCACCGCCAACGTGAACCCGGCCGCCATCGCGCGCCTCTACCGCGAGTGGCAGACGCCGGAGGCGGACGCGCAGCAGGCGCGCCTCGACGAGATCCGCGGGATCATGCAGCGCTACCCGATGATCCCCGCGCTGAAGGCGGTCATCGCGCGCTACGGCGGCGACGCGGCGTGGGTCACGGTGCGCCCGCCGCTGGTGGCCCTGACCGCGGAGCAGCGCGCGGCCCTCGCCGCCGAGCTCGGGCGCGCCGCCTTCACGATGCCGGGGCTCGGGGAGTAGCGCCGTGCAG
>DATFAJ010000065.1:0-3719 GCA_035254745.1 Candidatus Methylomirabilota bacterium
ACGTCGGAGTGCCAGTTCTCGCCCGCGACGTGCTTGGACTTCTCGTCGGCGTGGACCACCAGGATCTCGGGGTGCCCCTCCACCAGCCCGGGCGCGGCCGGATGCACGGCCAGCTCGCCGAAGAGACGACCGAAGGCCTTCTGCTGCACCGGGGTGAGGTGCTGGTCCCGGAAGAAGATCACCTGGTTCTCGATGAGCGCGTCGTGCACCTGCTTGAAGGTGGGCTCGTCGAGCGGGCCCGCGAGGTCGACCCCGTGCACCTCCGCGCCGATGTGGGGCGTGAGCTTCTCGATGGTCAGGCTCCGCTCTCCCGCCGGATCTCTCATGGCCGCCTCCCGTGGGCCCGATCCTGCCCCGCGCCCGCCGCCGCGTCAAGCGCCCGCGGAATGCATCGACAACGCGGCCCCGGTCGTAGTAGAGAGGGGCATGACGACCTTCGTGCTGGTCCACGGAGCGTACCAGGGCGGCTGGATCTGGAAGCCGGTGGTCGAGCGATTGCGCGGAGCCGGCCATCTCGTCTACGCGCCCACCCTTGACGGCTGCGCCGAGCGGCAGGACCAGGTCCGGCCGGGCATCACGGTGGGCACCCACGCCCGCGAGGTCGCGCGGCTGCTCTTCTACGAGGACCTGCGCGACGTCGTGCTGGTCGGCACCAGCTCCGGCGGCATGGTCGTCTGCCGGGCCGCCGAGCTCGCGGGCGAGCGCCTGGCGCGGCTCGTGTTCGTGGACGCGCTGGCCCTCATGCCCGGCGAGCGGGTGGCGGACATCGTGAGCCGCCCGCCCGGCGACGTGACCGACGTGACCATCGCCCCCACGCGGGCGGACGCGGAGGGGCGCATGTTCGCCGACCTCGAGCCGGCCACCCGGGCCTGGGCCCTCGCGCGCTACACGCCGCATCCGATCGCGGCCCTCGAGGCGCCGATGGAGCTGACCACGTTCTGGGATCGCGCGTGGACGGCCTCGGTGATCCGCTGCCGGCGCGCCCGCAACCCTCCCGAGGCCCACCAGCGCCGGACCGCGGAGCGGCTCAAGGCGCAGTACGCCGAGCTCGACACCGGGCACTACCCGATGCTGAGCCAGCCCGACGAGCTGGTGCGCCTGCTCGGCTGAGGCCGGCCGGAAGATTTCCCTCAAGTTCCCGGCCGCCCCGGCCGATGAAGGGCGGGAGGGGACCATGATATCGGCCATGAGCGCCGCCGTGAGCGGCATGAACGACGCGATGCTGCGCGTCGACGTCGCGGCGCACAACATCGCCAACGTCAACACCGCCGGCTTCTCGCCGCTCACGGTGAGCTCGGTCGAGATGCCGGAGGGAGGCGTCGCCCCGGCGGTGACCGCGGGCGTGTCCGGCCTCGGCGCGGCCCTGCCGCCGGGCGGGTCCGGTACCGATCTGGCCGCCGAGACGGTCAACCTCATCCTGGCGCGGGTGGCCTTCGTGGCCAGCGCGCGGGCCTTCGCCACCGCCGCCCGGATGTAGCACACCCTCGCCCTCATCCGCTGACCCCCGCTCCGTCGTCGTCTCCCCCCCGGGGCCGGGGCTCGCCGGCTCTAGGAGGCTCCCGGGACTCGCTCGCGGTAGACTGTCCGCCATGCTGCTGGATCCGGTGTTCTGGCTGTTCGTGCTCTCGGTGGGGCTGCTGCTGGTCGGGGTCCTGGGGGTCGTGGTCGCCACCCGCCGGGCCCGGAAGAGCGAGCAGCTCGGCCTCCCCGGGGTGAGCCCGGACCTCGGCTCGGACTTCGTCCGGATCCACGAGCTTCAGACCCAGGTCAAGCGCCTCGGCGACGAGTACGACCGGCTGCTCGCGGAGCGCGACGAGCTGGAGGCGGTACTGACCCGCTTGGCCGGGCTCCTGGAGCAGGCGGATCGCGCCACCGCCGGGCTCGCCGCCTCGCCGCCGCCGCACGCCGGCCACCGCGCCACCCGCTGATCGATCGGTTTCACAACCCGGCCCGACCGGGGTCTCAGCCGACGTAGGACGAGACCACCAACCCCGGGAGGAGCCCCGATGAGCGAGAAAGCAACGCTGCTGCGCGATGCCGACGTGGCGTTCACCGACCTGCACGGAGCGATCGAGGGCCTGACCGACGACGAGATGCGTCGCGTCTGGCTCGGGAGCTGGGGCGTGCGCGAGATCCTGATCCACATCTCGGGCTGGCACGACGAGATGATCCCGGCACTCCAGCGCGTCGGGCAGGGCAAGGCCCCGTACCCGGCCGGGACCTACGACGACTTCAACGCGTGGAACGCGCGCTTCGTCGACCGCAAGGCAGGGGTCAAGCCCGCCGACGTGGTGGCGGAGCTCGTCGCGTCCCACCGGGCCTTCATGGCGGCCGCGAGCCAGCTCCCCGAGGCTCTCTTCGCCCCGGGCGGGGCGGCGCGGGATCCCTTCGACGGCGCGGGCACGGGACACTATCGCGAGCACGCCGAGCAGATCCGTCAATGGCGAGGGCAGTGATCGCGTTCACCCTCTTCGACACCGCGATCGGCTGGTGCGGGATCGCGTGGGGCCCGCGCGGGATCGCCGGCGTCCAGCTCCCGGAGGGGAGCGCGCCGGCGACCCGGGCGCGCCTGCTCCGGCGCTTCCCGGACGCGCGGGAGGCGCCGCCGCCGCCGGAGGCGCGGCGCGCGATCGACGGCATCGTGACGCTCCTGCGCGGCGAGCCGAGCGCGCTCGACGACGTCGCGCTCGATATGGAGGGCGTGCCCGAGTTCAACCGTCGCGTCTACGAGGTCGCGCGGACGATCCCGTGGGGCGCGACGCTCTCCTACGGCGAGATCGCGAAGCGGCTCGGCGATCCGGGCGCGGCCCGCGACGTCGGGCAGGCGCTCGGGCGGAACCCGTTCGCGATCGTGGTGCCGTGTCACCGCGTGCTCGCGGCGGGCGGCAAATGGGGCGGCTTCTCGGCGCGGGGCGGGGTGGCGACGAAACGCCGTCTGCTCTCGATCGAGGCCGTGCAGCGCCCGCTGCTCGACGACTGAGGCGGAGCCTCAGGCCTCGCGCAGCAGGCGGCCGAACCCCGGGATGGGCGCCCGCACGCCGGCCAGGCGGAGCGCGCGCCAGAGACACGCCTGGTTGCTGCTGATGACCGGCTTGCCCAGATCCCGCTCGAGGGTCTCGAGCACCGAGACCGTCGGCAGGCCGGTCCCGCTCAGCAGCACCGCCTGCGCGTCCGGTGCGTCGGCCTGCCGCCCGAGCTGATAGGCGCGCTCCTCGCTCTCCGCGTAGATGTCGACCACGTCGGCCAGCCGGTGATAGCCGACGACGCGGAAGCCCGACGCCTCCCAGTACGCGCGCCCCTGCCGGCTGATCGACTCCGGGTAGGGCGTGCCGAGGGCGAGCCGGCTCACCCCGAGGTGCCGGAGCGCGTCCCGCACCGCGTGGGCCGCGAGGAGGGCGGGCGCGCCGCCGAGCTTCGCCAGCCGGTCGACCAGCGGCTGCTCCTGGCCCACGCCGAGGGCGTAGCTCGACGCGGTGTGGGCGAGCACGACCACCGCGGGACGCACCTGGCCGAGCGCCTGCGCGGGCCCGTCGAGTCCCTCGCGGTAGGCGCGCGTCCGCTCCTCCATGCCCGCCGCGCCGCCCGCGGGCCCCTCGGCGGGCGGGGCCTGCATGCGGGCGAAGTGCAGGCTGACGCCGTCCGGCGCCATGCGGTAGAGCTCGGGCTCGACGGTGGGATTACCGGGCGGCACCAGGACCCCGACGCGCGCGCGCCAGCCG
>DATFAJ010000066.1:0-4355 GCA_035254745.1 Candidatus Methylomirabilota bacterium
GGCTCCATCGGCACCCCGGTGATGCGCGGCACCCAGGTGTCGAGCCGAACCACGTGAGCGGCGGCGGCGAAGGCGGCGTCGGCCGCGCGCGCGTCGCCGGCCAGCGAGTCGACGCACACGTTCCCCCCGAGCCGGTCCCAGAGCACCGGCGCGCCGGATCCGACCGCGTCGCGCGTGACCGTCACCGACGGCAGCGGCTCCCAGTCGACGTGAACGCGCAGGGCCGCGTCGGCGGCCAGGGCGGCGGTCTCCGCGACCACCATCGCCACCGCCTCGCCCGCGAAGCGGGCCCGGTCGGCGGGCAGCGGTGGATACGGCGCGACGAAGATCGGCGCCCCCTCGGCGCCGCCGAGGGGGAACTCGTTCGGGTTGGTGGGCACCGGGCGATGGGGGAGATCCGCGAGGCCGTCGTCGGTCGCGTCGCGCCCGGTGAGCACCGCGAGCACGCCGGGTGTGGCGAGCGCGCCGGCCGCGTCGATCGCCCGGATACGCGCGTGCGGGTGTGGCGAGCGCACGAAGCAGGCGTACGCCTGCCCGGGCAGGGCGACGTCGTCGCTGAAGCGGCCGCGGCCGGTGATGAGGCGGGGATCTTCCTGACGCTTCAGCGGCGTGCCGAAGCCCCGGGGCACCGCGCGGGCGCGAGAGGCGAGGAAGCTCATGGGCGGCCCGTCATCTTACCGCTTGCGCCGGGCTCACCGGGACGGTAAACAGTCCGGGCATGCAGGGCAAGGTCGTGGTCATCACCGGCGGCACGTCAGGCATCGGGCAGGTCGCGGCCGAGCGGCTCGCCGGCCAGGGCGCGCGCCTGGTGCTGGTGGCGCGCGATCGCGCGCGCGGCGAGGCCACGCTCGAGCGCCTGCGGGCGAGCGGCCCGGGCGTCGCCCACCGCGCGCACTACGCCGATCTCTCCCTGATCGGCGACACCAGGCGCGTGGCGGCGGAGATCGCGGCGGTCGAGCCGCGCGTCGACGTCCTGATCAACAACGCGGGGGCGATGTTCGGCCGCCGGCAGGTCACCCCGGACGGGCTCGAGCTCACGTTCGCGCTCAACCACATGTCCTACTTCCTGCTCACCCACGGCCTGCGCGAGCGGCTGCGCGCCGCCGCCCCCGCCCGGGTGGTCAACACCGCCTCGGGCGCCCACCGGCGCGCCCACCTCGACTTCGACGATCTGCAATCGGCCCGCGGCTACCGCGGCTTCATGGCCTACAGCCGCTCGAAGCTGTGCAACATCCTCTACACGCGCGAGCTGGCGCGGCGCTGGGCCGGGACCGGCGTCACCGCCAACAGCCTGCACCCGGGCTTCGTGGCCACCCGCTTCGGCGACGCCAGCGGCGGGCTCTTCTCCTACGTGGTGCGCGCGTCCAAGAAGGTGTTCGGGCTCTCGCCCGAGAAGGGCGCGGAGACCCTGGTCTTCCTCGCGTCGTCGCCTCAGATCGCGACGATCAGCGGCGGCTACTTCTACCAGTGCCACCTCGCCACGCCGACCCGCGCCGCGCAGGACGACGCCGCGGCCCGCCGCCTCTGGGCGGAGACGGAGCGCCTGGCCGGGGTGACTGCTTGACCATGGCGGGCCGGATCGGCCCGGCGACGGCCGGCGCCCTCCTCCTCGCCGCGCTGGCGCTGGCGGTCCCGGGCCGATCGTGCGGCGACGACTGGCCGGCTCCCCAGACCCGGGAGGTCTTCGCCCCGTCGCGCGAGTACTTCGTCCGGGTGATCCCCGGCAAGGGCCTCGGCGACACCGTCGGCTTTCGCGGCGCGCCCACCGGCCCGCCGGCGACGGCCGAGCTCTACCGGCGCGCCGGCGACCGCTCGTACCGGCCGGTCTGGACGGTGAGCCTCGTGAACCCGGTGGCCCCGGTCGACGTGTTCCTGACCGATCGCGGCTATCTCGTGACGCTCGACAACTGGCACAACATGGGCCACGGCCAGGTGGTCGCGTTCTACTCGCCGGCCGGCGTCCTGATCCGGGCCTACGCCCTCTCCGACCTGTTCTCGCCCGCCGAGATCGACGCGCTGCGGAAATCGGTCTCGTCGATCTGGTGGCGGCAGCCGCGCGCCTACGTGCGGCCGGATCAGCAGACCCTGTACGTCCCGATCGACGACGCGGGCCGCGAGCTTCTGTTCGAGACCGAGACCGGCGCCTACCAGTACTGCGAGCCGCGCGACGCGACGCGCCGGTGCCGCAGCGCCAGTGAGCCGCGGCGGTGGCGCGGCTACGTCGACCCGCCGCCTCGACCGTGACGGGCTCCCGCCCCGGGGTCAGGGGTGGCCGGGATCGATGGCGAGCGTGCCGATGATCTGCTCGATCACGTGGTCGTAGCCGGTGTCGCCCCGCGGCGCCTCCAGGAAGCTGCGGTGGGCGGTGAGCTCGAGGACCGCCCCGTCCCGGAGCGGCACGAGGTAGTAGAAGGCCGCGCTGCCATGGGGCCCGGGAAAGCCCGGGAACTTCTGCACCCGGTGGGGGCCGATCGTGATCTCGGTGACGGCGGCGCCGTAGATCTGTCGCCCCAGGTCCTGCCGCGCGGCGGCCGCCGGCCCGGCCTGCGCCTCGACGGTGATCGCGGTGATCTCGCCCGTCGGCAAGGCCGCGCGGTCTCGCGAGCCCAGCCGCGCCGTCTCGACCAGCACGAGAGCGCGCTCGAAGGGAAGCCGGCCGCCGGAGGCCCGGAGCGTCTTCACGAGATCGGGCGGGAGATCGTTGCGGTAGGCGCCCGCGACGAACCGCGGCGGGTAGCGCAGGGTGAAGCCCTCCTGGTCGTCGCGGTGCAGCGGCCACGACGGGTCCTGGGCGGAGGCCGCCGCCGCGGCGGCCAGGAGCCCGAGCGCGACGGCCGCGCGGCCGCGCCACCGACGGCGCCTCATGCGCGGCCCGGCTCCGCGTCGCGCATGGCCCGGACGAGCGCGCCCCGCAGTCGCCCCGGCGTCACCCGGCCGAGGATGACGCCCTCGGCCTGGACGAAGCGCGCGAGCGAGCCGGTCGCCTCGGCGAGCCCGGCCAGCATCGCCTCCCGGTCGAGCGGGTCGCCGCCCGCGGGCGGGGCCTGGCCCCGGGCCGCCCACGGCTCGAGGTGCACGTGGCGGACCTCGAGGCGGCGATCGCCGCGGTGGGCCTTGGCGTCGATCCGGCCGATGAGCTGACCGTCGTGGAGGATGGGCAGCGTGTAGTAGCCGTGGACGCGCTTCGGGCCCGGGGTGTAGACCTCGATCCGGTAGTCGAAGCCGAAGAGGCGCGACACGCGATCGCGGTACCAGAGCAGCGAGTCGAACGGCGAGAGGAAGGTGGTGCCGTGCGAGGCCGCGGGCAGCCGCCCGGCCCGCGCCAGCGCGGGCAGGTCGCGGGTGAGCGCGAGCCACCGGGCGGGCGATCCCTCCACCGCGATCTCGGTCACGAGCCCCTCGGCCACCATCGCGCGCAGCGCGGCGCGGCGCGCGGAGGTGGCGCCGCGCGGGTAGGTGAGGTAGTGGGTGAGATCGATCTCGACCGCGGCGCCCATGGCGTGGAGCGAGCGCTCGATGTGCCAGCGCAGGAATGCCTCCGCCGACACCGCCTCGGTGCCGGGCGCGGGCGGGGCCACCCGCTCCAGGAGATCGAAGCGCTTCTGGAAGTGACGGCGGGAGTGGATCGTGAGCACCCCGGTCATCCAGAGGTAGTGCAGCGCGTGCTGGACCGGTCGCCAGTCCCACCAGCCACCGCGGCCGCGAGGGGGCCGCCGCCCCTCGAGCTCGGCGTGGCCCATGGGTCCGCCGGCTCGGATGAGATCGGTCACGGTGGCGAGCAGCCGGGTGTTCTTGCGCAGCCAGCCCGACCAGCCGGTGTGCCGCACACGGTAGTCGAGCATCGCGCGCTTCCACCAGGGGAGCATCGAGATCGGCACGAGACAGGCCGCGTGCGCCCAGTACTCGAGGAAGAGCCGGCGGCGGTAGACGAGGCGGTCGAGCCGGGCCCGCTCGTAGGGCCCGAAGCGGCTCCACACCGTGAGGTAGTGCGCGCGCTCGAGGACGTTGATCGAATCCATCTGGATGCCGCCCACGTCCTCGGCGAAGCGGGTCAGCCGGTGCGGGGTCAGGCCGTGGGCGCGCGGGCGCCCGAGGTGCTGCCGGTGCAGGAAGAGCGCCCGCACGGCGCGGCGCGGGAAGACACGCATGGCGCTAGAGAGTATCATCTGGTCATGCGCACACCCAGGGGAGTCCTGATCGCCGGCCTGCTCGCCATCCTCGTCTCGGCCGCCCCGGCGCGCGCGGTGGAGTATCGCCTGCAGGTGGCCAACCTCTGGGAGAGCGCGCTCTATCCATACGCCAAGACGGCCGAGCTGAGCGACGGAGCTTCCGGCCCCGGGCTCGATCGGCTCGAG
>DATFAJ010000067.1:0-6523 GCA_035254745.1 Candidatus Methylomirabilota bacterium
GCCTCTCCCAGGATTGGCGGCGGTCGACGCGAACGCGGCGACGATACGGCAGGGCGAGGAGGGACGTCAATGGGACGACTGCTCGACGGCAAGGTGGCGGTGGTGACGGGCGGCGGGACGGGCATCGGGCGCGCGGTCTCGATCGGCCTCGCGGCGGCGGGCGCGAAGGTGGTGGTCAACGACTACGGGGTCAGCGTCGACGGGATGGACCCCTCGAGCGAGCCCGCCAACCAGGTGGTGGCCGACATCCGCAAGGCGGGCGGCCAGGCGGTGGCCGCCGCGGACAGCGTGGCCACGATGGCGGGCGGCCGCGCGGTGGTGGACCTGGCGCTCCAGGAGTGGGGCGACCTCCACGTGCTGGTGTGCTGCGCGGGCATCCTGCGCGAGCGCATGATCTTCAACATGAGCGAGGAGGACTGGGACGCGGTCATCGCGGTGCACCTGAAGGGCCACTTCACGGTGATGCAGCCGGCCACCCGCCACATGCGCGAGCGCCGAGCGGGCAGCATCATCACCTTCACCTCCACCGCCGGCCTCGAGGGCAGCCCGGGCCAGCCCAACTACTCAGCGGCCAAGGAGGGCATCGTGGGCCTCACCCGCTCCACCGCCCTGGCGATGGCCAAGTACGGGGTGCGCTGCAACGCGATCTCGCCCACCGCGGACACCCGCATGACCCAGCGCCTGCCCGGCGAGCGCCGCGGCGCCGCCACCGCGACCCCGCCCGAGGCCATCGCCCCGGTGGCCGTGTTCCTCGCCAGCGACCGCGCCGCCCACATCACCGGCCAGGTCGTCGGCGTGCGCGGCAGTGAGGTGACCGTGTACTCGCACCCGGCGCCGCTGCGGACCGCGAGCACGCCCGGGGCCTGGACGCCGGAGGCGCTCGCAGAGTTGTGGGACCGCGCGCTCGGCCAGGACCGTCTGCGCCGCCTCGACAGCATGAAGATCCCCTGGCCGCCCGCTCCCGCCTGAGAACCGGCACCCGCCGGCTCCGGCCGCCGGACGAGGTCCGGACTCGGCTCCCGCAACTAAAGTTGGCGGTGAACCGCGATCGACTGCGTATGCTGTCCGCCAACGGCACACTCGACCGACACGGAAGGGGAGGCTGCACCATGACCCTGGTCCGACTCGTCGCTGCGTCTGTTGCCACGTCCCTCGCCCTCATGAGCTCGCCGACGGTCGTCGGCGCCGTGCCGATCTACACCACGAACCTCGATCTCACGGAGCCGGTGATCTCCGAGGGAGGCCGGTGGTCGAACGCCGCCAGCCCATCCTGGTCCAACGTGCAGACGAGCGGGGGCCTCGTCTTCGGCACGCAGACCAGGCTCGAGGTGTCGCCCAACTCAACGACTCCACCGCGCTCCTGTTGGGATTCTCGCCCAACGTGACGTTGACCGCCGTCGTCCAAGGCCTTCGTGAACGGGACCCTGGTGCTCTCGGCCACCGACTCGACCTTCCTGACCGGCCAGCCGGGCATCGGATTCTTCCACGTCTCGTCGAACATCGCGGACGGACAGACCCACGAAGTCGGGGCCGGCGCGGACGGTGAGCTCGCCATCGCGCCGGGACAGACAGTGGACGATCCGGGACCCGGCCGCATGCGGGTCGGGCTGTTCTCGCTGAGACAGATCGTGGGCGGCGACCAGCGTCGGGCGGCGGGCGGGCTGTCCATCAGCTACGGCACGCTCCGCGCGAAGATGAAGCGCTACGGCATCTCGCCGCCCGCGCTTCGCTAGCCGATTCGGGCGTCGAGCCGCGCGGCGAGCCGCCGGGCGAAGGCCTGGCCGTGGACGGTCATGGACGTGACGTGATCACCCGGAATCGTCTCGACCTCCGCGCGAGGTGAGATCCGCCGCCACCAGCGCAGGGCGTCGGCGGCCGGCTCCGGCTCCTCGGCGGGCCAGAACAGCACGACCTCTCCCCGATACGGGAGGGGCACGTAGTCGTCGGCGGCATCGGTGAAGGTGGCGATCAGCGTGTCCCGGTCGTCGGGAGCCGTGGGGGGAGTCACGGACGGCCCGGGCGTCGGCCGCTCCGCCCCGTCGACGGGTCGTCGCACCAGCCGGATCACCTTCCCCGCGACCAGGCGGATCCGCGCGGCCGGCGAGGCCGCGCTCCACGCCTGAACGAACCACCGCCACCGTCGGACGAGGCTCCGCTGGGTGAGCTCGCCGAGCCCGAGCAGGCGGCCGCCGCGCTCGATCACCCGCCGCGCCCGGCTGAAGCGCACGTTGGCCACGGAGGTGCGGATCACGAGCAGCGGCTCGACCGTCTCGCCCACCTCGACGAGCCGGCGCGCCACCTCGAGCGCGAGCAGGCCGCCGTTGCAGTGGCCCGCCAGGCGATACGGCCCGCGTGGCCGGTGCCGGCGAAGCGCCTGGAAGTGACGGGTGGCCATCTCCCCGATCGTGGGCGGCGCGGCCTCGCCGTCGAGACCGCAGGGCGTCAGCGCGAAGACCGGCTGCTCCGGTCCCAGCGCGCGGGCGATCTTCCGGCAGTAGAGGCCGCCACCGCGATAGTCGCCGTGCAGGAAGTAGAGGGGCGTCTTCGCGCCACCCGTCTGGACCGGCGCGACCGCCGCCGCCGCCTTGCCCGGCCGGGCGAGGCTCGCGGCCACGTGCTCGACGGTCGCGCCCGAGAGCAGGATGGACGGGGAGACCTCCACCTCGATCGCCTCCTCGATCGCGGCCAGCATGGCGGTCGCGAGGAGCGAGTCGCCCCCGAGGTCGAAGAAATCGTCCCGGATCCCGACGGGCTCCACCTCGAGCAGCTCCTGCCAGATGTGGACCAGCTCGGACTGCGTCGGATCCTCCGGCGGCGCATAGGCCTGCTCGAGCGCCGGCCGCGCCCGCGAGGGCGCGGGGAGGGCGTTGCGATCCACCTTCAGGTTCTGGTTGAGCGGCAGCCCGTCGAGCCGGCGGTACCTGGACGGGATCATCTGCGGGGGGAGCGCCTCCGCGAGCTGTCGCCTCAGCTCGCTCACGGTGGGCTCCGAGCCCGCCGCGGGAACGTAGTAGGCGAGCAGGCGGCGCTCGTGGTGGACGTCGGTGCCGGCGATCACGGCCGCCTCGCGGACGGACGGCAGGCCCGCGAGCGCCGCCTCCACCTCGGCGAGAGACACGGTCACGCCCCGGATCTTGGTGCGCGAGTCCCCGCGCCCGAGGTGCTCGAGGCAGCCGTCCGCCCGCAGCCGGCCCAGGTCGCCGGTCCGGTAGGCCCGCCGGCCCTCCGCGTCGGTCTCGAACGCGCGCGCGGTGAGATCCGGGCGGTTCCAGTACCCGACGGCGAGGAACTCGCTCCGCACCGAGATCTCTCCCACCTCCCCGGGCGCGGCGGGCTTCCCGTCGTCGCCGAGCACCGCCACCTCCATGTCCTCGACCGGATAGCCGATCGGCACGAGGTCCCCGTCGAGCCGCGTCTCCCGGCCGACCAGGAATCGACGCACGAGGCCCGTCTCGGTCGCGCCCAGCCCGTTGGCCAGCACACAGCCGGGAGCGAAGTGGCGCCGGAAGAGCTCGACGTCGAGCCGCGCGGCTCGATCTCCTTCGAGCCGGACCACGCGAACCCCGGGGAACACGCGGTCGCCCCGCAGAAAGCTCCGGAAGATGGTCGGGACCGAGTGATAGATGGTGACGGCCTCGCGGTCGACGTAGTCGGCCAGCTCGGCGCTGCTCGCCCCGCGAACGTCGAACGGCAGCGACGTGGCGCCGTTGAGGAGCGCGCAGAACATGCTGGACACCGCGCCGCTGAAGGCGGGCGACTGGAGCAGGGTGAGCCGATCGCCCGGCCCGATCCCGAGCCCATTCGTGTAGCGCATCACGTTGTGGAGCACGTTGCGATGCGAGTCCACCACGCCCTTCGGCTCGCCCGTCGAGCCGGTGGTGTAGTAGATGTACGCGGGCGCGCTGGCCGCGATCTCGATCTCGGGCGCCTCGCCGGACAGGCCGGGACGGAGGTCGTCGACATCGAGCAGGTCGAGCTCGGGGCCGGCCGCGTCCCGCACGAGGGACGCGGTGGATGCGGACACGAGCGCGGTCGACGCGCACGAGTCCCGCAGCAGGTGGCGGAGCCGCTCGCGCCCCAGCCCGACCTCGAGGGGAACGTAGATCCGGCCCGTCTTCAGGATTCCCAGGATCGCCGGCAGCAGCGACAGCCCCTGCTCGACCACGACCGCGGCCGGCTCGGCCCGATTCCCCCGCGCCAGGATCGCCCGCGCCACGTGGTCGGCCCGCCGGTCGAGCTCGGCGTAGGTGAGGGAGGTCGATCGGAACTTCACCGCGAGGCGATCGGGGCCGGCCGCGACCTGCCGGGCGAATCGCCGGGGGATGCTCTGATCGATCGCCGCGCGCGCGAACGGGACGAATCCCTCGCCCGGGGAGAGCCTAAGCACGGCCGAGATACTAGCACGCGCCCCGGCTCCGGGACGTGAGGGGCCGGGGACCCGGACCGTCCTCGGAGCGGCACGCGAATAAAGGAGGACCCGCGAGCATGGGTTTGGTATCAAGGAAGGGAATGTCCACCGCGCTGGCCAAGCCCCCGACCGCCGAGCCGAAGCCGGCGGCCCCATCCGCCACCGAGATGGGTGCACGCCAGCGGGAGATCTCGGTCTCCGAGTTCTTCACCAAGAACCGACATCTCCTCGGCTTCGACAATCCGCGCAAGGCGCTCCTCACCTGCGTCAAGGAAGCGGTGGACAACGCGCTCGACGCCTCCGAGGAGGCGGGCATCCTGCCGGAGGTCGTCGTCACCCTCGAGGTCGTGCCGAGCAACGGGGACGCCCCGCCGCCGGCCAGCCAGGCGAGCCGCTTCCGGGTCACGGTGGCCGACAACGGTCCCGGCATCGTGCGCCAGCAGATCCCGCCGATCTTCGCCAAGCTCCTCTACGGCTCGAAGTTCCACCGGCTCCGGATGAGCCGGGGCCAGCAGGGCATCGGCATCTCGGCGGCCGGCATGTACGCCCAGCTCACCACCGGCAAGCCGGTGCAGATCATCTCGCGCACCGGCGCGCGGGCCGCGGCCCACTACTTCGAGGTGCAGATCGACACCAAGAAGAACGAGCCCCGCATCTTCGAGAGCAAGAAGATCGACTGGGAGCACCCGCGCGGCACCCAGGTCACCCTCGAGATCGAGGGCCGCTACCAGAAGGGCCGCGCCTCGGTGGACGAGTTCCTCGAGCAGGTCGCCATCGCCAACCCGCACGTGAAGCTCGTCTACCACACCCCGGAGGGGGAGACCCGCGAGTATCCGAGGACGATCCACGAGCTGCCGCCCCAGCCGCGCGAGATCAAGCCCCATCCCTACGGCATCGAGTTCGGCGTTCTCCTGCGGATGCTGCACGACACCCGCGGCCACTCGCTCGGGGGGTTCCTCACCGGCGACTTCAGCCGGGTCTCGCCGCCGGTCGCCCAGGAGATCTGCAAGACCGCCAAGCTGTCGGTCAACGCGCGGCCCCGCAACGTCCACGGCACGGACGCGGAGGCGCTCTACAAGGCGATCCAGGCGACCAAGATCATGGCGCCGCCGTCGAACTGCATCTCGCCGATCGGCGAGAAGGCGATCCTCCACGGGCTCTACAAGCAGATCAAGGGCGAGTTCTACACCGCGGTGACGCGGCCGCCCGCGGTCTACCGGGGCAATCCCTTCGTCATCGAGGCGGGCCTGGCCTACGGCCGGGGGCCGGACCAGGTCGCGGCCGCGCCGGCGGCGCCCGCGGTCCCCCTCGCGGAGGGCGAGCAGCGCGAGGACGACGACGAGCTGGCTCGCGTCATCCGCTACGCCAACCGCGTCCCCCTGCTCTACCAGCAGTCGGCCTGCGCGACCTTCAAGGCGGCGCTCGAGACCGCGTGGAAGAACTACGGCATCACCCAGTCCCGCGGCGCGCTCCCCGCGGGCCCCATGGTGGTCTTCGTCCACATGGCCTCGGTGTGGGTCCCGTTCACCAGCGAGTCCAAGGAAGCGATCGCCGACTACGACGAGATCCGGAAGGAGATCAAGCTCGCCCTGCAGGAGTGCGGGCGCCGCCTCGGCGTGTTCCTGCGGCGGCGCGAGCGGGCCAAGAGCGAGTTCCGCCGGCGCAACATCTTCGACCTCTACATCGAGGAGGTCGTCGAGGCCTGCGCCCGCCTCAAGGGCGGCCGGCTCCCCAAGGAGCGGCTCAAGAGCCAGCTCCAGAGGATCGCCCTGAAGCGGACCGGGGGCACCCGCACCGACGAGATCCTGGGCAAGCACAGCGGGCCCGAGGGCCTCCCGCACTCGATCATCGTCACCCCGGACGGCGCGGAGGGAGAGGCGCCGGCCCTGCCGGGCGATCAGGCGAGTGCCGCCGACGCGACGGTGGCAGGAGCGCCTGACCTCGAAGCGGACGTGGCCGCATCGCAGCATGGGAAGAAGGGGCGAGGCAAAGCCAAGGCAGCCCCCGCGGGCAAGAGGGCCCGGCCTGTCGAGGCGGCCCGGCGCGTCGCGAAGCCTGTGAAGCGCGCCGCGAAAATCGCCAAGCGCCCGAAGGCCGGGAAGAAGAGATAGCGAT
>DATFAJ010000068.1:0-2720 GCA_035254745.1 Candidatus Methylomirabilota bacterium
CCGCCATCGCGAGCAGGAGGGCCGAAGCGACGAAGGGGAGCCGGTGGCTCCCCTTCGTCGTCTCGCGGTGCACGCGAAAGCGCCTCGTGCGGATCAGCGCGCCTTCACCAGGAAGTGCGCTCGACGATTCTGAGCCCAGCAGGCCTCGGAGTGCTCGGTGCACGTCGGCCGCTCCTTGCCGTAGGAGATGATCGTGATCCGGCTCGCCTGCACGCCCTGGGCGACGAGGTAGTTCATGGTCGCCTTCGCGCGGCGCTCGCCGAGGGCGAGATTGTACTCATTGGTGCCGCGCTCGTCGCAGTGCCCCTCGATCAGGACCAGGTTGTCGTTCGACTTCAGCCAGGTCGCGTTGGTGTCGAGCGTCTTGGCGTCGTTCGGCCGCACGTCGTACTTGTCGAAGTCGAAGAAGATGTCCTTCAGGTTCGCGTTGGCCGTGAACTCACTCGGCGCGGGCGGCGTGGTGCTGGGCGCGGTCGAGGGCGCCACCGGCGACGGCGTCATCGAGGGCGAGGGCGCGGTCGAGGGCGCGGCGGCGGAAGGGCTCGGGGAGCCGGTCGGAGGAGGCGCGGAGGCCGCGGTCGTGGCGGGTCGCTTGGGACAGCCCACCAGGAAAAGAGAGAGGGCGATCACCGGCACCGCGAGCAGCAGCGCGCTTCCCCGTCGTTGCGCCATGAGTCCAATCCTCCTTGAGTTCGTCGAATTCGTCATATCAACGCGATTTTGCGTTACCAGCGCATCGTATCACGGAAGGCGTGGCGACCAAGAAGCACTTGTCGATTCGCCGGGGGTGCGGGGGATCGGCTGCTGCTCCGACCCGTCCGCCAGCATGGTGAAGAGCTGATAGCCGCCGGACCGGTTCGACTGGAAGACGAGGTGGCGCCCGTTGGGGGCCCAGGAAGCGCCCTCGTTGTTGCCGGGGCCGGCGGTCAGCCGCCGCAGGTTCGACCCGTCGGGGCTGACCGCCCAGATGTCGAAGTTGCCCTGCCGCGAGGTGAAGGCGATCGTGTCCCCCTTCGGCGACCAGCGCGGCTGGGTGTTGAAGCCGGCCTGGGTGATCCGGCGCACGTTGGCGCCCTCGGCGTCCATCACGAACACGTGGGCTCCCCCCGCCCGCTCCGACACGAACGCGATCTCCCGGCCGGTGGGCGACCACGTGGGCTCGGTGTCGATGCCGCTGTAGGTGGTGAGCCGGCGGAACGCGCCGGTGGCGAGGTTCAGGAGGTACACCTCAGGATTGCCGTCCCGCGAGAGCGTCATCGCGAGGAAGCGGCCGTCGGGGCTGAAGGCGGGCGAGCTGTTGATGCCGAGGAACCCCGCGACCACCTGGACCGGCCGGTTCTCGAACGGGAACATCCGATAGAGGTACGGGTAGCCGCGCATGTACGACGTGAAGGCGAGGGACCGCGTGTCCGGGCTCCACATCGGCGAGAGGTTGATCGACTTGTTCGACGTCACGTGGGTGGCCCCCGCGCCGTCGTAGTCCATCAGGCTGAGCTCCTTGGCGCCGCCGCCTCCGGTGTTCACGTAGGCGATCTTGGTGTCCGCGACTCCCGGCTCGCCGGTGAACTGCATCACCACCTCGTCCGCGGCCTTGTGGGCGAGGCGCCGGGCCTGGGTGGTCGGCAGCTCGAACTTCTTGGCCGCGATCAGCCGGAACTCGGGCGAGGTGAGGTCGTACAGCCGCATCTCCACCTCGGTCCGGTCGCCGCGGAGGTTCAGCAGGCCCTGCAGCCCCGCGTGGGCGCCCGCCGCCGCGAAGTTGGCGAAGGTGGCGCGGACCGCGGCGGGATCGGCGGTCGGGATCGGGGGCACGTCGGAGACCACGCTGAACAGCGCGGAGAACGTGAGGTCCTTGGCCGCGACCTGCGGGAGGCTGCGGGCGAGGCCGGCGGTGTCCGAGCCGGCCACCACCGCGAAGTTCGGGATCACGATGTTGAGCTTCTTGGCCCCGGTGGCCAGCACGTTGAGCAGCACGTCGGCGCCCTGCGAGCGGGCCGCCGGCGGCGAGGACACCACGCCGAAGGTCGCGGCCACCAGCACCAGCGCCACCAGGAGCCCGAGCGGTCGCCCGGGACGCGTCAGCGAGGAGAAGACATTCATGACTCACCCATGGTCGATTCAGCCGCGACGGAGGTCGAAGGTGAACAGGATGCGGAGCGAGGGCTTCGTCCAGTCGTCCGGCAGTTTCGGAAAGGGACTCGCCGCCATGACCGCGCGGAGGGCCGCGTTGTCGTAGAACGAGTTGCCCGAGCTTTTGTGGATGGCGGGCGGCCTGATCGAGCCGTCCCGCTGGATCTCGACGTAGACCTGCGGCTTCTGTGGCGGATCGTTCGGCTGGTTCTGGCGCTGCCACTCCTGCTCGACCTTCTGGAGCACCTGCCGGAGATACCACGCGTACGGGAAGTCCGAGACGTCGAGGGTCAGGGCGCCCGCGCCGGTGACCGAGCCGGTCGGCGCGCCGAGCGACGCCGTCTCCGGCGGCCGCGAAGTCTCCGCGGCCTTCTCGCCCCGCGGGCTCCCCGAGGGCGGGGTCGCGAGCGGCGGCAGCTCCTTCTCGCCCGGACGCGGCAGCGCGGCGCTACGCGGCGGCAGCGGCTTGGCGGTGGGCAGGGACGGGGCCGGGAGGCTCGGGGCCTCGCGGCGGGGCGCCTCCCGGGGCGCGGTGGTGGCCTTCGGCTCCGGGTCGGGCTCGGGCGCGCGCGGCGCCACCGGCGCGTGTG
>DATFAJ010000069.1:0-15095 GCA_035254745.1 Candidatus Methylomirabilota bacterium
CTCCAGCCGTTGCGCCTCCGGGATCTTCAGGGTGGCGAGCCTGGCCCGCAGCGCTTTGACGCGATCGCGCTGCGCCGAGATGCCCGCCTCGCTCCCTTGATCCGCGCCGAGCAGCTCCGCGGCGAGCTGGTCACCGATCTGGGGCGCCAGCCGCACGACGAGCGTCCGAGCGGCCGCGATGTGCGCATCGAGGGCAAGTCGCAAGCCGAAGCCGAACTCGGCGTTGTCCTCGAAGAGCGAGTTGGCCCACGCCGGCCCGCGCCCGTCGCGATTGACGGTCCACGGCGTGGTGGGCTGGTTGCCCCCGTAGATCGAGGAGCAGCCGGTGGCGTTCGCGATCACCGCCCGGTCCCCGAAGAGCTGGCTGAGGAGCTTGAGATACGGGGTCTCGCCGCAGCCGGCGCAGGCGCCGGAGAACTCGAAGAGCGGCTCCAGGAGCTGGACGTCCTTGACCTGGCCCGCGTTGAGCAGGTGCCGGTCCGTCTCCGGCAGCTCCAGGAAGAAGCGCCAGGCCTCCGCCTCCCGCTCGCGGACGGCCGGTCGGGGCGTCATGTCGATGGCCTTGTGCCGGGCCAGGCTCTTGCTCTTGGCCGGGCACACCTCGACGCAGAGGGCGCAGCCGGTGCAGTCATCCGGCGAGACCTGGAGCGTGAACCGGGCGTCGCCGAGCTCGCGCCAGCGAGCGGGCTCCGACTTGAAGCCCTCCGGCGCGCCGGCGAGCGCGGCGGGCGCGTAGACCTTCGCCCGGATCACCGCGTGGGGGCAGACCAGCACGCACTTGCCGCACTGGATGCAGAGGGCCTCGTCCCACACCGGGATCTCGGCCGCGATGCCCCGCTTCTCCCAACGTGTCGTCCCGCTCGGATAGGTACCGTCGGCGGGCAGGGCGCTGACCGGCAGGGCGTCGCCCTCCCCGGCGATCATCCGGGCGGTGACGCGCTGGACGAACTCGGGGGCCCCCGCGGGCACCGCGGGCCGCAGGTCGGCCACCGCGGTCACCCGCGAGGGAACCGTCACCTCCACGAGGTGGGCGAGCGTGGCGTCCACCGCCTCCCAGTTCCGTCGCACCACCGTCTCGCCACGGCGGCCGTAGGTCTTCTCGATCGCACGCTTGATCGCGACGATCGCCTCGTCGCGGGGCAGGACCCCGCTGATCGCGAAGAAGCACGTCTGCATGACGGTGTTGACGCGCCCGCCCATGCCCGCCTCGCGCGCGACCCGGTCGCCGTCGATCACGAACAGGCGCAGGCGCTTGTCGACGATCTGGCGCTGGGTGGTGCGGGGGAGGTGGTCCCAGACCTCCCCGGGGCCGTGCGGGCTGTTCAGGAGGAAGACCGCCCCCGGCTCCGCCTCGCGCAGCACGTCGAGCCGGTCCAGGAACGAGAACTGGTGGCAGGCGACGAAGGTGGCGCGGCTGATCAGGTACGGGGCGCGGATCGGCCGCGGCCCGAAGCGGAGGTGCGACACCGTGACCGAGCCGGACTTCTTGGAGTCGTAGACGAAGTAGCCCTGGGCGTGGTTGTCGGTCTCCTCGCCGATGATCTTGATCGAGTTCTTGTTGGCCCCGACCGTCCCGTCGGCCCCGAGGCCGTAGAAGATGGCCCGCACCGTGTCCGCGTCCTCGATGGAGAAGGCGGGGTCGAAGGCGAGGCTCGTGTGGGTGACGTCGTCGTGGATGCCGATGGTGAAGTGCGCGCGCGGCCGCTCCTTCGCGGTCTCGTCGAGGACCGCCTTCACCATGGCCGGCGTGAACTCCTTGGACCCGAGCCCGTACCGCCCGCCGATGACGCGGGGCGCCCGCTCGAGCGGCCCGCCGCCGGGCGCGGTCGCCCCCGCGACCGCGGCGACCACGTCGAGGTAGAGGGGCTCGCCCACGCTGCCCGGCTCCTTGGTCCGGTCGAGCACCGCGAGGGTGCGCACCGTCGCGGGCAGGGCGGCCAGGAAGTGCTCGACCGAGAACGGGCGGTAGAGCCGCACCCGGAGCACGCCGACCCGCGCGCCCCGGGCGACCTCGTGCCGCACCGTCTCCTCGACGGTCTCGCCGCCCGATCCCATGATCACGATCACCCGCGTCGCGTCGGGCGCGCCCGCGTAGTCGAAGAGGCGGTAGCGCCGGCCGGTGCGCGTGGCGAGCCGGTCCAGCGCGCCCTCCACGATGGCGGGGCAGGCCCGGTAGTAGGGGTTGACCGTCTCGCGGGCCTGGAAGTAGACGTCCGGGTTCTGGGCGGTGCCGCGGATCACCGGGTGCTCGGGGGAGAGCGCGCGGGCGCGGTGCGCGCGCACCAGGTCGTCCGGCACGAGGGCGCGGAGATCCTCGTCGGCGAGCGGCTCGATCTTGGCCACCTCGTGGGAGGTGCGGAAGCCGTCGAAGAAGTGGAGGAACGGCACCCGCGCCTCGAGCGTCGCGGCCTGGGCGATCAGCGCGAAGTCCATCGCCTCCTGCACCGAGCCCGACGCCAGCATCGCGAAGCCGGTCGCCCGCGCGGCCATGACGTCGCCGTGGTCGCCGAAGATCGAGAGCGCCTGGGTGGCGAGCGATCGCGCGGCCACGTGGAGCACGGTGGCGGTGAGCTCGCCCGCGATCTTGTACATGTTCGGGATCATGAGCAGCAGGCCCTGCGAGGCGGTGAAGCTGGTCGCGAGGGCTCCGCTCTGGAGCGCCCCGTGCAGGGCGCCGGCCGCGCCCCCCTCGCTCTGCATCTCGACCACCGTGGGGACGGTGCCCCACCGGTTCGGGCGGCCCTGGGCCGCCCACTGGTCCGCCCACTCTCCCATGGTGGAGGACGGGGTGATGGGATAGATCGCGATGACGTCGCTGAGCTGGTAGGCGACGCGGGCCGCCGCCTCGTTGCCGTCGATCGTCACGCGCGTGGGCATGGCGGAGCTCGCGTCAGCGGGGCTGGAGCGCCCGCCCGATCACGCGGTAGACCTCGTCGAAGTCGAAGGGCTTGCTGATGCAGGGCGCGCCCGTCTGCTGGACGAACTCCCAGCTCTCCGGGTTGAGCGTGTCGCCGGTGAGGAACACGAAGCGGGGCAGGAGCTCGGGATGGAGCAGCCGGAGCGCGCGGTACAGCTCGGGGCCGTCGAGCCCCGGCATGCGCACGTCGCACAGGATGAGATCGTAGGTTGCCTGCTCGATCTTCTCGAGCGCGGCCCGCCCATCGGAGACCGCCTCCACCTGCTCGTGCTCGGCCCGGAGCAGGTCCACGAGCACCCCCGCGACGTCCGGCTCGTCGTCCACCACCAGGACCCGGCGCCCCGGCGAGAGCGCGCGGTGCGCCGGCGGCGGCGACGTGTCGGTCGCGGGGGCCGCGACCACCGGGAGCTCGACCGTGATGGTGGTGCCTTCCCCGAGCTTGCTGTCCACCCGGATCGTGCCGCCGTGCCCCTCGACGATGCCCAGGCAGAGCGGGAGTCCGAGGCCGGTGCCCTGGCCCACCGGCTTGGTGGTGAAGAACGGCTCGAAGACGCGCGCCAGGACCTCGGGGGGGATCCCGGAGCCGGTGTCGATCACCTCGAGCGAGACGCGGGAGTCCGCAGCCTTGACGCGGGTGCGGAGGGTGAGTCGCCGCGTGGAGGTGTTCCCGTGCATCGCCTGGTGGGCGTTGGTGATGAGGTTCACCACCACCTGGTGGAGCTGGTGGGGATCCGCCCATAGCGTGGGCAGGTCCTCGGCCAGCTCCAGTCGGACCTCGACGTTGTCCACCCGCAGCGGGTAGGCGAGCAGCTCCACCGCCTCGCGAACGACCCGATTGGCGTCGACCTTTTGCCGCTCCGGCGGGTGCTGCCGGGCCAGGGCCAGGAAGTTGCGCACGATCCGCACGCAGCGCTCCGCGGCGGCGGCGACGCGGTCGAGGCGCTCCCGGGCCGGCCCGTCGCCGAGCGTCTGGCGCAGGATCGAGCTGTAGCCGGACACCACGGTGAGCGGGTTGTTCAGCTCGTGCGCGACCCCGGCGAGGAGGGTGCCCATGTCGGCGAGCTTCTCGCTCTGGATCCGGGCCGCCTGCTGACGGGCCAGCTCGTTCTCGACCCGCCGGCGCTCGGTCACGTCGCGCGAGTTGACCAGGAAGCCCGCGAGCATCGGGTGGTCCAGCATGTTCTTGCCGACGGCCTCGAGGGTGCGCCACGAGCCGTCCTTGTGGCGGAAGCGGAACGCGAGCGTCCCGGTGGCGCCGGGCGTGCCGTGCAGGCGCTGGAGCAGGGCGATCGCCCTGGCCGCGTCCTCCTCGGGCATGAACTCGCACACGCGGTGGCCCTCGAGCTCGAGGGGCTCCCAGCCCAGGATCCGCAGGACCGCCGGGCTCTCGTAGCGGATCGTGCCGTCCGGGTCGAGGATCGTGATGATGTCGAGCGCGTTCTCGAGGAGCAGCCGGAACAGATCGTCGCGCGCCTCGAGGTGCGCGCGGACCTCCTGGTACTCGGTCACGTCCTGCTTGACCGCGATGAAGTGGGTGATCTCGCCGTTGGCGCGGGTCACCGGGGTGATGGTCTCGTCCTCGGTGTAGACGCTACCGTCCTTGCGGCGGTTGACGAGGCGTCCCCGCCAGACGTGCCCGGCCCGGATCGTCGCCCAGAGATCCCGGTAGACCGCGGGCTCCTGCTCGCCCGATTTCAGGATGGTCGGGGTGCGCCCCACCGCCTCGTCCTCCGTGAAGCCGGTCAGGTCGGTGAAGGCCCGGTTGACCCAGACGATCAGTCCATCACGATCGGTGATCACGATCGCATTGGCCGCCGCGTCGAGTGCGAGGAGCCGGAGCTGCAGCAGATCGTTGGAATCGATGCGGCCGACCGCCATTGGACCTCCCGTCGACGAGATTGGCGCTACCCGAGGCCTTGAGGAGCAAGGCACGTGCCGCCCGGTCGCTCCGGCGAGCGCCGGGCCGATTCGTGAGAACGATCGAGGCTTTAGCGAGGCCCGCCGTCCGGGAGACCCGTGGAGGACATCCGCGGTGCCCTCGCCGGCGCGGGACCGGCCGCCCCAGGTGAGGCGACGGCGACCCGGCGGCCGCCGACCGCCCCGGAGGTGCGGCCCGGGGCGGTCGGCGTGGCGCGCGCGGCTAGCCCCTGCCGGCCGGCATCCCGCCGCGCGCGGCCATCTCGACGTAGCCGCGCTCGCCCGCACCCTGGTAGAGCTGCCGGGGGCGGGCGATCTTCTGCTCCGGATCCCCGCGCATCTCCTGCCACTGGGCGAGCCAGCCGCTCGTGCGCGGGATCGCGAACAGCACCGGGAACATCTCGACCGGGAAGCCCAGGGCCTGATAGATGAGCCCGGAGTAGAAGTCCACGTTGGGATAGAGCCGGCGCGAGATGAAGTACTCGTCCTCGAGGGCGATCCGCTCCAGCTCGAGCGCGATGGGGAGCAGCGGGCTCGGCTTCGTCACCGCGAAGACCTCGTCGGCCATGCGCTTGATGATCTTCGCGCGCGGGTCGTAGTTCTTGTAGACCCGGTGACCGAAGCCCATCAGCTTGGCCTTGCCTTCCTTCACCTGCCGGATGAACTCGGGAATGCGGTCCTTGGAGCCGACCGCGCGGAGCATGCGGAGCACTTCCTCGTTGGCGCCGCCGTGCAGCGGGCCGTAGAGCGCGGCCACCCCGCCGGCCAGGGCCGAGTAGGGGTCGACCTGGGACGAGCCCACGCTGCGCACCGCGTTGGTCGAGCAGTTCTGCTCGTGGTCGGCGTGCAGGATGAACAGCACCTCGACCGCCCGCTCGATGGTGGGGTTGGGCCGGTACTTCACCTCGGTGGTCTTGAAGAGCATGTTCAGGAAGTTGCCGGTGTACGAGAGGTCGTTGTCGGGATAGGCGTAGGGCAGCCCGAGGGCGTGGCGGAACGCGAACGCGGCCAGGGTCGGCATCTTGGCGACGAGCCGGATGATCTGCAGCCGACGGGTGGCCGGATCCGCGGCGTCGCGGGCCTCCGGGTAGAACGTCGACAGCGCCGCCACCGTGGACACCATCATCCCCATGGGGTGCGCGTCGTGGTGGAAGCCGTCGATGAACTTCTTCACGTTCTCGTGCACCCAGGTGTGGTGCGTGACCTGCCAGGTCCAGTCGTCCATCTCGGCCCGAGTGGGCAGCTCCCCGTGCAGCAGCAGGTAGGCCACCTCCATGTAGGTGGAACGCTCCGCGAGCTGCTCGATGGGATAGCCGCGGTAGCGGAGGATCCCCCGGTCGCCGTCGATCTCGGTGATCCGGCTGATGGTGGACGCGGTGTTCGTGAACGCCGGGTCGTAGGAGAGCAGGCCGAAGTCGTCCGGCCCGGTGCGGATCTGGCGCAGGTCCATGGCCCGGACCGCGCCGTTGGCGATGGGCAGCGTGTAGGACTTGCCGGTGCGATTGTCGGTGACGGTGAGCGTGTCCGGACCCATGGGCTGTTCTCCGATCTCCTCGCGGCGCTCTCGCCGCGGGTGTCAGGGGCGAGAGGCGCTCGCCGCGGCCGTCGTGTCGACGAAGGCCCGGACGATGTCCGTCTCGGTGATGATGCCGATCAGGTGTCCGTCGTCGAGGACGGGGAGCGCGCCGATGCGGTGCTCCAGCATGAGCCGCGCGGCGTCCCGGGCCGGGCGGTCGGGGCCGATCGTGATCACCGATCGGGTCATGACCTCCTCGACCGTGAGCTTGGTGAGCAGGTGGTTGATCTCTCGCACCGACAGGCTGGTGGCCCGGGACGGCAGCGCCTGGCGGATGTCGCGGTCGGTGAGGATGCCGATCAGCGCCCGACCCGGGCCGGTCACCGGCAGGTGGCGGATCCGCTTCCGGGCCATGAGGTCCTGCGCGTCCTGCACGGAGGTCTCGCGGTGCGCCGTGATCAGCCCACCGGTCATCAGCTCGCGAACCATCATGGCGCTCCTCCCCTCTCGCAACCCGGCATGGCTTCCTCACCCCGCGGCTGATCGTCCCGGCGCCGCCCGACCTCGTCTCCCGGTGCTGGCAAACCGCGTGCCGGGGGCCCGGTCGCCGGACATCGTGTGTTTCCAAGCACTTTGGCGATTCCCGGACGGCCGGGGTGGGGAGTCTCGGTCCCACTGGGGCGGCGACGTCCCCCGGCGGGGCCGGCCCGGGTGCGGGATGCCGCCGCCTCGGCCCAGCGGATCGAGCCCTAGGGAAGCGACGTGGCGGTGTATCTCGAGAAGGCGAGGTCGGCATTCGTGCCCGCCTCTCGCCGGAAGAACCCGATCCCGGGCTGTCCATCCTTCCAGGTCGCATCCGTGGCGTGGGCGAGCAGCACGTCGTTGACGTAGCACGTGATCACGGGGCCGACGATCCTCGCCCGGAGCACGTCCCCCGTCGCGAGGCGCCGGCCGAGGCGCCCGTCCTCCTGGCCGATACTCGTGAAGTCTCCGTACGGGCCGTTCCACCGGATGACCTGGATGCCGCCGTCGAAGCTGAACAGGCACTCGTAGCCGCGCGCGCTCATGGCCGAGTCGGCCCAGCGCAGGAGGAGCTCCGCCTCGTGGGGCTCGCCGGCCAGGGTCGGGGAGACGTGGACGACCGCTTCCCCCTCCTGATCGGGCGTGAGCCCGAAGAGGTAGGCGTACGAGTCGTCGTAGCCGCCGAAGCCGGACTGAGTGCCGTAGGCGAGCCCGTCCTTCTTCTGCACCTTCGCCCACCCGAAGCCGCGGTGGGACCAGGCGCCGCCTTCCGAGAGCGGGTTCTCGGTGCCCTCGAACCGGGTCGTGTACCGGCCGCCCGGCGCCGGCGTCGGGCGGAAGGCCGCGGAGTCGCTGCACCCCGAGAGCGCCAGGCTTGCGAGCGCGCCGGTCAGGAACCCGCGCCGGGTGATCGAGCGAGCGCGGCCGGGCATCGCGCGGTCAGGCGGGCAGTCGGTACACCCGGGCCGCGGTGTCGTGGAAGAGCTTGGCCTTCTCGGCCGCGGAGTACCCCCGGGCCAGAAGCTTGAACGAGTTCCACAGCACGGTGTAGCTCACGCTCACCGCGTCCACCGGGAAGTTCGACTCGAACATGCACCGGTCGACGCCGAACTTCTCGATGGTGTGCTCGTAGTAGGGCCGGGTCGCGTCGGCCAGCTCCTGGCTGCCGGGCGGTCGGGGCCGCTCGTGCCAGCCGAAGCCGTTGACCTCCATGTTGATCCCGCCCAGCTTCGCCACCACGTTCGGGCACGTCGCGAGCTCGTCGATGTGGCCGCGCCACTCCGCGTAGACCTCGCGGGCCCGGCCCGCGTAGGAGCCGACGCCGACCGGGCCGCCGAAGTGGTCGAGGACGATCGTGGTGTCGGGGAAGGCGCGGGCCAGCGCGGTGACGTCGGGAATCTGCCGGTGGTAGCACCAGGCCTCGAACGTGAGGCCGCGCGGGGCGAGCAGGGCGAACCCGGCCCGGAAGTCGTCCCGCAGGAAGAGGCCCTGCGGGGGGCGGGTGCGGTGGTTCGGCACCGCCTCGTCCGGGTCCCACGCCGCGCCCAGGCGGATGCCGCGGAAGCGCCCGCCGCCCGCCGCGATCTGCGCGTCCAGCACCGGGGCGGCCGCGGCGCCCAGGCGGAGGGCGGCGGTGCCCACGATGCCGGCGGCCACGCGCGTCCGGCCGTAGAGGCCCGAGGCGCTCATCGCGGCGATGCCGTTCACGAACTCGGTCTCCCCGACCGCGCGGAGCGGCTCCGGCCCGTCGGGCCTGAACATCGCTCCGCACTCGATGAAGACGGTGGAGACGATGTTGTGGCCGGCCCGCACGTCCTCCAGGATCTCGTCGAGGAGGTAGCGCGGGACGACGCGGGCGGTCTCGCCGTCCCAGAGGTGATGATGCGGATCGCAGATCGGCAGCTCGGGCTCGAGCGGCTCCTCCACCGTCCGGGCGAGCCAGTCGTGGTTCTTCTTCCGCGCGGTCACCCCGGCGCGCCCCGGGTCAGCCCTTCAGGTACTCGAACCAGAATCCGTTGCCCTCGCGCACCACCCGGCCGAAGGAGGGCGACGGGAAGTGCGACGCGCACACCAGGACGTCCTGCTCGCAGTAGCGCTCGAGGAAGGCGCGCCGGGTGGCGGCGGCCTGCTTGGGGTCGAAGTCGGGGCGCGGTACCCAGTCGGTCTCGAGGCACTGCACCGGGGAGTGGATGAGATCCCCGGTGATCACCGCGTGCTGGCCGCGGGAGGTGACGTGCACGCTCATGTGGTCGGGGGTGTGTCCCCAGGTCGACTCGAAGCGCACCTCGTCGTCGAGGGCGAAGTCGTTCTTGACCATCTGGGCGCGGCCCGCCTCGACGATCGGGATCACGCTGTCCGCGATCTGGTTCTGCGGGGTCTCCTTGTGCATGGCCGACCAGTACGTCCACTCCTTCTCCGACATGACGTACCGCGCGTTGGGGAAGGTCGGCACCCAGCGGCCCTGCTCCCAGCGCGTGTTCCAGCCCACGTGGTCGGTGTGGAAGTGGGTGGTCAGCACGTAGTCGACCTGCTCGGGGCGCACTCCGGCCTCGGCGAGGCGCCGGAGGTACTCTCCGCTCGAGGTCATGTTCCAGTTGGCCCGCGCGCGCTGCTTGTGGTCGCCCACGCAGGTGTCGACCACGATGGTGTGGTGGCGGGTGCGGAGGAGGAACGACTGCATCGGGAAGACCAGGCCGTTCACCGCCGGATCCAGGGCCCAGCCCGCGAGACGCTGGCGGTAGGGCCCCCACTGCTCGGGGGTGATCTGCGGGAAGAACTGGGCGGCGTCGAAGTCCGGGCGCTCCGATTCGATGATCCGGTTGATGACGATGTCGCCGACCTGTCGCTGCAGCATGGGGACGCCTCCTTGAGCGGAGCGGCCTGATCAGAGCTTCGAGAAGTCGATCTCGTCCACCCGGGTCCAGTCGAGGCTGCCGCCGGCCCCGACCTTGGCCCGCACGTCCTTCAGGAACTCCCAGCCGTCGGGGGTCACCCGGAAGTGATCGGGGGCCGGCGCGGCCTCGATGAGGCCGGCCTCGGTCAGCCGCTTGACCGCGGCGGCCCGCTCGACGTCCTGCGGGGCCCGGCCGCCGAACCAGCTCCGGCCTTCCCGGCCCTTCTCGATCTCGAGCAGGACCTCGAGGCGGTGCAGCTTCAGGCGAAGCTCCCTCGCGCCACTCAGCAGATCGCTCATCGCGCGTTCCTCCCGTTGCCTCGCCGGTGGCCGGCGAGGCGCCCAGAGTCTAGCAGAGTCGGGCGCGATGAGGCATGCTGGCCGCATGCTCGGCCGCCGCACGCTGCTCCAGGGGCTCGCCGGCATGCTGCTGGCCGCTCCGCGCGGCGCGGCCGCGCAGCCGGCCCGCCGGACCTACCGTGTCGGCGTGCTCCGCCCCGCGTCGACCGACGCCCGCTTCCAGCGCGACTTCGGAGGCTTCCGCGACGCCCTGCGGGAGGGCGGCTACGCCGAGGGCGTGAACCTCGCGCTCGAGTACCGCATGCGCCCGGGCCCGGGCGACGCGATCCTGGGCATGGCCTCCGAGCTGGTCCGCCTGCCGGTCGACGTCATCGCCGCGATCTCGCCCGCCGCGGTGGTCGCGGCGGCGAAGGCGACGCGGACGATCCCGATCGTCGCGGTGGACCTGGAGTCGGATCCGCTCGCCACCGGGCTCGTCACCAGCCTCGCCCGGCCGGGCGGCAACGTCACCGGCCTCTTCCTGGACTTCCCGGAGCTGGCCGGCAAGTGGCTCGAGCTGATCCGCGAGGCCGTCCCGGGCCTGACGCGGGTGGCGGTGCTCTGGGACCCCGCGACGGGGTCCGCTCAGGTGAAGGCGGCCGAGGCCGCCGCCCGGACCCTGCGCCTGCAGATCCAGCCCCTGCAAGCGCGGGCTGCGGCCGATCTGGAGGCGGCCGTCCAGGCGGCGGTGAAGGAGCGGGCCGGCGCCCTGGTGGTGCTGTCGTCTCCGGTCTTCAACTCGGCCCGCCGACAGGTCGCGATCCTGGCGGCGGAGAGCCGCCTGCCGAGCATCATGGCGTTCCCCGGCTATGCCGAGGACGGCGGCCTGATCGGGTACGGCCCGCAGCTACACAGCATGTTCGAGCAGGCGGGGCGCCACGTGGTGCGGGTGCTCAAGGGGACGCACCCGCGCGAGATCCCGGTGGAGCGCCCGGCGCGGTTCTCGCTCCTGGTCAACCAGAAAACCGCCCAGGGCCTCGGCCTGACGATTCCCCCGTCGCTCCTGGCTCGCGCCGACGAGGTCGTTCAGCGCTGACGGCGGGCGAACGCGGGGATCCGCACGAGGTCCGGCACGAAGGAGTCGGCCACCGCCGCGCGGATCGGGGCCGACAGCGAGCGCATCAGCTCCGGCACGCCGCCGCGGGCGCCCGGATCGTGCAGGCGCGTGGCCAGCCCGGCCGAGACGAGCCGCCCCAGCGACGAGAGGAAGAACAGGATGTGGATGCTGGTCCATCCGTACCCGGCCAGCACGAAGTGCGCGGGGGCGAGGGTGGCGAGCTGGCCGGCCAGCACCGACGCGATGCCGAAGCCGATGCCGCCCGCGGTGGCGAAGGCGGCCAGGTAGAACGGCCGCCCGGTGCGGGGCGCCAGGCCGATCGAGAGGTCCAGCGCGGCGATGCCGTGACCACCCCAGAGGAAGCCGGAGATCACCGCCTCGACCGCGATCGGCCAGAGGCGCTCCGGAGTGGGGAAGAGCCAGATCGCGGGCACCACCGAGATGCCGAACGAGCAGCAGATCAGCACCGGCCGCGCCCCGATGCGGTCGACCGCGCGACCCCACAGCCGGGCCGAGGCGATCCGCACGATGGCCACGCCGACGCCGTGGGCGGCCACGACGAGGAAGCCGGTGTGCAGGTTGGTCAGCAGGTGGTAGGCGAAGAAGCTCGCCGAGATGCCCACCGCGGCGTTCCAGGCGAGCTGGTAGTGGAGGAAGGGCCGGGCGCGCCCGTCGCCGAGCGCGGCCCGGAGGCTGCGCCAGCCGTCCAGGCCCGACTCGCGGACCACCGCCGCCGGCTCGTGCTGGCGGAGCAGGAGGCCCAGGCTCGCGAGCCCGGCGAGGCAGGCGACCGCGGTCAGCGCGGAGAGCGCGGCCCCGGTGAAGCCGAGCGGGGCCAGCCGATCGAGCGTCACCGCGGCGGTCAGCGAGGCCAGGGTGCCCGCGACGCTCAGGAAGATCGTGCGCTGCCCGAAGTAGCGCCCCCGCAGGCGGCCCGGCACCAGGTCGCCCATCCAGGCCACCCACGCGCTGTTGCCGATCACGCCGAAGATCGTGCTGACCGCGACGATGCCGATGAACAGCCGGAGCTTGGCCGCCGGCGCGAGGTCGAGCCAGGGCAGCGCGATCAGGGGCAGGAAGGTGAGCCGCGAGATGCACACCGCGAGGACCGTGGCGAGCTTGCGGCTGTGGGCGCTGATGAACCACGCGGCGGGCAGGCTCGTGACCTGGGCCACCAGCGGCAGGGCGCCGAGGAAGCCGATGATGGCGGCGCTCGCCCCGAGGTAGAGCGCCCAGCCGGTGATGACCGCGCCGGTGGCGCACGCGGCGAAGACCTCCGCGCACGCGCCTTCCGCCACCGCCGCGCAGAGGGAGCGGCGCAGCGGACGGGCCGGTGCCGCGCGCACGCCGGCCCCGTCGGGCGGGGGCGCGCCGGCCAGCGCGGGGCTGGAGCCGGGCAGGGGCTCGCCGGGCTGGGGGATCGAGAGGGCCGAGGCGATGCGGGCCAGGGACGCGAGGACGACGGAGACGCGGAGCATTCTCACTGCGGCACTTCTCCTCCGGAATGATGGCTACATCGACAGCGCTTGCAGGTTCGAGGCCATGGAGCGACCACGCGATTCCCTGGAGTTTCGCGCGCCGGGCCTCGACGCCGAGCGGCCCGGTCGACGATCGCTGTCAGCGCGCTGACACGAAGTGCCAGCCGCGGGCGCGGGTGGGAAAAGAATGCCGACGGGCCGGTTGCCGGCCGCGGGCGGGTCGGCTAGTCTCGGACGCGGTACCGGACCGATGACGCGCCCCGCCCTCTTCGTCGTCAAGGCCACGATCGCCCCCGAGCTCGAGGCGGCCTTCAACCAGTGGTACGACTCGGTGCGGTCCCGGGAGGCGGCGCAGGTCCCCGGCTGCGTCGCGATGCGCCGCTACGCGGCGATCCCGCTCGAGACCCCCCACGCGGGCTCCGAGCCGTGGCAGTACATGGTCTGCTACGAGTTCGACTCGGAAGAGTCGCTCCGCGCCTTCGTGGAGTCGGACACGCTGCGCGCCATGACGCGGGACTACAACGCCCGCTTCGGCGGCTCGGGGGACCGGGCGCGCCTCGCGTACCGCCAGATCTATCCCTGAGCGGCCGCCCGTCTAGGCGCCGGAGCCAGGAGCCGGCGGCGTGGGGGGAGCCGGGCGGGCGAACGGAGACGGCGCGGCCAGGATCTGGCGCACCTTGTCCACCAGGGCCTCGGGCGTGAACGGCTTGCTGATGAAGGGCAGCCCGGAGGTCGTCACCTCCGCCACCTTGTAGGCCGACATCAGCAGCACCTTGGTCCAGGGGCTCACCTCCTGGACCCGCTTGGCGAGATCGGTGCCCTTCATGAGCGGCATCACCATGTCGGTGACCAGCAGGTGCACCGCCTGCTGGGTGGACATCCGGATCGCCTGCTGGGGGTCGCCGGTGTCGAGCACCGTGTAGCCCTTCGCGGTGAGCATGCCCCGGACCACGGTCCGGATGTCGGGCTCGTCGTCCACCACCAGCACGATCTCCATGGCTCTAGCCTACTTCATCGCGTACGGGTTGATCGGCGTACCCACCGCGCGCACGACCGGCAGCGGGGGCGCGACGAGCAGGAACGCGTAGCGGCCGTCGGCCGCGCAGTCGGCGGCCAGCTCCTCCAGGAAGAAGATCTCCCCGAGGGTGAGACCCATGTTCGGGATCGCCACCACGTGGAACGGGTTGCGGAAGCCCGGGATCTCCGATGGCCGCACCTCCACCGCGTAGTTGTCGCAGCCGATCGCGGCGATCTGCCGGGCGTGCAGCCACGGGGCGGTGTGCACCGAGACGCCGGGGAACGGATCGAGGTCGTAGTGGCGCCAGTCGTTGCGGTCGAGGTAGCGCGACATGTGGCCGGTGCGCACGAGCAGGATGTCGCCGGGCAGCACCTCGACGCGCTCGGCGGCCGCGGTGGCCTCGAGGTCGGCCACCGTGATCGCGTAGCCGGGCTCGAGCGCCTTGACCCCCTTGTGTCGCGCCACGTCCAGCAGCACGCCGCGGCCGGCGAGCTTGCTCGTGGTCTTGTCGATGCTGTTCTTGGCCGCCCCGCTGCTGGTGACCAGCCTGGCGTCGTAGCCGTTGTACATCTTCCCCTCGTAGAAGATGTGGGCGAGGCTGTCCCACTGGGTCACGCACTGCAGCGGCATCACGATCCAGTCGTCGGAGCCCCCGTAGCCCTCCATGGCCGCCACCTCGGCGGGGGTGCGGGGCGCGTCGCCGCCGTCGCGGAACATGGTGTGGATCGGGTTGAAGCGGGCGCGGGTGCCGCTCTGGGGGCCGTTGCGGTCGAGCGGGATGCCGAGGGCGAAGACCTTGCCGGTGGTGGCGAGCCGGCAGGCGGCGGCCACGCGCTCCGGCGTGATGTAGTTGAGCGTGCCGAGCTCGTCCTCGGGGCCCCACCGGCCCCAGTTGCGCACCTGGAGCGCGATCGCGCGGAGGGCCGCCTCGCTCATGCGGCGTCCAGGGCCTTCAAGGTCGGGATCACCTCGCGGGTGAGGATGTCGAGGCTCCGCGCCTCGAGCGCGGGGGGAATGCGGCCGCCCGGGTTCAGCTCCGCGACCACGCCGTCGATCCCGAGCTCGGCGCGCAGCTCGGCCAGGCGGTCGATCACGCCGCGGGCGGTCCCGAACGCGACCTTCCGCGCGAGGATGTCGTCGTAGGAGAGCGCGGCCATCCGCTCGGCCTGCATCTGCCGCCGGTCGGCCGGGCCCGCCCCCGCGCGCCCCACCGCCTGGCGGGCGAGGTCGGTCTGGCGGGCGAAGAAGGACGTCAGGCTCTCGCGCGGCTCCTCGCGGGCCCCCTCCGCGGTGGGGGAGGCATAGACCGGGATCCTCAGGTAGACGCTCGGCCGGCCCGGGTGGCCCGCGTCCCGCCAGGCTTCCCGGTACGGCCCGAGCTGCGCCTGCAGGTCGGAGATCTCGGTCGAGCGCAGGCCGATGAAGATGGGCAGGCCCA
>DATFAJ010000070.1:0-2571 GCA_035254745.1 Candidatus Methylomirabilota bacterium
CCGGTGGTCTTCCTCACCGGGCTCGAGGAAGGGGTCTTCCCGCACTCGCGCTCGATGCTGGAGCCGGAGGAGCTCGAGGAGGAGCGGCGCCTGTGCTACGTGGGCATCACCCGGGCCCGCGAGCGGCTGCTGCTCTCCTACGCGCTCCATCGCCGGATCCAGGGCTACGGGGTCGCCGAGCCGTCGCGCTTCCTCCTCGAGATCCCGGAGGAGCAGCTGCACCTGATCAACGCGCGCCGCCCGGAGCCGGTCGCCCCCGCGCTGCCCTCGGCCCCGGTCGACGCCGGCGACGACTTCCCGTTCCGCCTGGGTGCCAAGCTCCGCCACGCGCGCTGGGGCGAGGGCCTCCTGGTGGGCATGGAGCGCGAGGGCTCGGACGTGATCGCCACCGTGCACTTCGCCAGCGTCGGCCGCAAGCGCCTTTCCCTCCAGTACGCCCACTTGGAAGAGCTATGACGAGCCGCCCCCACTTCCAGGTGACACCAGCGGGTTACCGCGACCCTCTCGCCCACGGTCAACATGGCTTGGCCATGTTGAAGATGAAGAGAAGCTAGCGGTGGCGACACCGAAGACGAAGATCAGCCTCGAGGACGTGGACCACGTCGCCCGCCTCGCGCGCCTCGAGCTTTCCGCCGCCGACAAGGAGCGGATGCGCGGCGAGCTCGACGGCATCCTCTCCTACATCGACAAGCTCCGCGCCCTCGACACGCGCGACGTCGAGCCGACCTCCCACGCGGTGCCGGTCACCAACGTGATGCGAGACGACGTCGAGCGCCCGTCCCTGCCGCAGGAGGACATGCTCGCCAACGCCCCCGATCGCCATCGCGACATGTTCCGCGTCCCCAAGATCATCGAGGAGTAGATGCCGGAGCTGCACTCGCTGACCGCTCACGAGCTGGGCGCCCGGTACCGGAGCGGCGAGACGACCCCGACCCGGGCGGTCACGGAGCACCTGGCGCGCATCGAGTCCCTCGATCCCCGCGTGCGCGCCTTCCTCACCGTGACCCGCGAGGACGCGCTCCGGCGTGCCGCGGACGCGGACGCCCGCTTCCGGGCCGGCACCCCGCGGGGCCCGCTCGACGGCGTGCCGATCGCGCTCAAGGACGTGCTCTGCACGCGCGGGATCCGCACCACCTGCGGCTCGAAGATCCTGGAGCGGTTCGTGCCCCCGTACGACGCGACGGTGGTCGCGCGGCTCTTCGCGGCCGGCGCGGTCCTGCTCGGCAAGCTCAACATGGACGAGTTCGCGATGGGCTCCTCCACCGAGCACTCCGCGTTCTTCGCCACCCACAACCCGTGGGACCTGGCCCGCGTGCCGGGTGGGTCCTCCGGCGGCGCCGCGGCCGCGGTCGCGGCCGGCATGGCCCCGCTCACGCTCGGCACCGACACCGGCGGCTCCATCCGGCAGCCCGCCGCCTTCTCGGGCGTGCTCGGGATGAAGCCCACCTACGGACGGGTGTCCCGCTACGGGCTCATCGCCTTCGCCTCGTCGCTCGACCAGATCGGGCCGTTCGCCCGCGACGCGGAGGACGCCGCGCTGCTGCTCGGGGCCGTCGCGGGCCCCGATCCGATGGACGCCACCGCGATCGACGTCCCGGTCCCCGACTACCGGGCCGCCCTCGGACAGGGGATCGAGGGGCTGCGCCTGGGGGTGCCCGCCGAGTACTTCATCGACGGCATGGACCCCGAGGTGGAGCAGGCGGTGCGCGCGGCGATCGCCACGCTCGAGAAGCTGGGCGCCCGCGCCGAGCCCGTGTCACTGCCCCACACCGAGTACGGTCTCGCCGCCTACTACGTCATCGCGCCCGCGGAGGCCTCGTCGAACCTCGCGCGCTACGACGGCGTGAAGTACGGGCTGCGCGCGTCCGGAGCGCGCGACCTGATCGACATGTACAGCAAGACGCGCGCGGCCGGCTTCGGCGCCGAGGTGAAGCGGCGGGTGATGCTGGGCACCTACGTGCTCTCCGCTGGCTACTACGACGCCTACTACGGCCAGGCCCAGAAGGTGCGCACGCTGGTGCGGCGCGATTTCGACCAGGCGTTCGCGCGGGTGGACCTGATCGTGGCCCCCACCACCCCCGGGGTGGCGTTCATGATGGGCGAGAAGGCCGACCCGCTCCAGATGTACCTCAACGACATCTTCACGATCCCGGTGAACCTGGCCGGTCTGCCCGGCGTGTCGATCCCGGGCGGGTTCACCCGGGCCGGGCTGCCCATCGGGCTCCAGCTCATCGCGCCCGCCTTCGACGAGGCCACGCTCCTGCGCGCGGCCCACGCCTACCAGACCGTCACCGACTGGCACACCCGCCGGCCCGCACTGCCGTGACCGACGCCCCGCGCTACGAAACCATCATCGGGCTCGAGGTCCACGCCCAGCTCTCGACCCTCACCAAGATGTTCTGCGGTTGTCGGGCGGAGTTCGGAGCGCCGCCGAACACCCATACGTGCCCGGTCTGCCAGGGAATGCCAGGCTCGCTGCCGGTGATCAACCGCCGCGCCGTGGAGTTCGGCATCATGACCGCGCTCGCGATCGACTGCGGGATCAACGCGCACAACCGCTTCGCGCGCAAG
>DATFAJ010000071.1:0-3761 GCA_035254745.1 Candidatus Methylomirabilota bacterium
GGCCTCGTCGCCGCGTTCGGCTACGCGCCCCGCGAGGTGGTTCAGGGAAACGTCCAGCGCATCATGTACCTGCACGTGCCGTCGGTGCTCACCGCCTACCTGGCCTATGGCCTCGTTCTCCTGGGCAGCGTGCTCTACCTCGCGACGCGGGGAAGGCGGTGGGACCGGCTCGCTGCCTGCGCGGCCGAACTGGGGGTGCTCTTCACGGCGATCACGATCGTCTCCGGCTCCATCTGGGGCAAGCCCACCTGGGGCACCTACTGGACGTGGGACGCGCGCCTCACCTCGACCGCGGTGCTCTTCTGCGTCTACGTGGGCTATCTCTTGCTGCGGAGCCTGATCGACGACCCGGAGGCGCGCGGCCGCTACGCGGCGGTGGTCGGCATCCTGGGCGCGGTCAACATCCCGATCGTGCACTTCTCGGTCAAGTGGTGGCGGGCACTGCACCAGCCATCGACGATCCTGGGCCCCGAGCCCTCGCCGATCGATCCCGCGATCGGGCTCGCCCTCTTCGTGAACTGGGTGGCCTTCACCCTGCTGTTCGCCTACTTCCTGTCGCGGCGGATGGAGATCGCCCGGCTCGAGGAGCAGACCTGATGCCCGCCAACTGGGGCTACGTGATCGCGGCCTACGGCATCGCGGCGGTCGCGCTCTTCGGCTACTGGCGCCGCCTCGCGCGCCGCGCCCACGCGATCACCGCGCGGCCGCGCGCGGCCGCGAAGACGCGGACCGCATGAACCGCAAGGCCAAGTTCATCGCCGGGGGCCTCGTCATCGTGGCCGCGCTCGCGTATCTCATCTACGCGGGGGTGAGCCAGTCGGTGGTCTACTTCGTGACCCCGTCCGAGCTGGGCGCGGCCCCGGTCGCGGGCAAGTCCTACCGCCTGGGCGGCATGGTGGTGCCCGGCACGCTCAAGTGGGACGCCAGGAGCCTCGACCTGCGCTTCACGCTCTCCGACGGCCAGGCGTCGGTCCCGGTCCGGCATCGGGGGACGCCGCCCGATCTCTTCGCGGAGAACCGGGGCGCGGTGGTGGAAGGCACCTGGAGCCACGACGGCTACTTCCAGGCCACCACGATCCTGGCCAAGCACTCGGAGGAGTACAAGGCGCCGCACGATCAGAGCCAGGCCGGCTACAAAGACCTGCTGAAGACTTTGAGAGGCCCGGAGAGCAGACCATGACTCCTGAACTGGGTTACGCCGCGACGGTCGCGGCCCTGCTGCTGGCGCTCTACGGATCCGGCGCCGCCGCCCTGAGCGCCGCCGGGCGGCGCGGCGATCTCCGCCGCTCCGCCGAGCGCGCCGCCATCGGCGTCTCGGTGCTCGTGGTCGGCTGCATGCTGATGCTGGTCTACGCCTTCCTCACCTTCGACTTCTCGGTGCGCTACGTCGCGAGCAACACCAACCTGGGCACGCCCTTCTACTACCGCATCACCGCGCTCTGGGGCGCGCTCGAGGGCTCGATCATCCTGTGGACGTTCATGCTCTCGATCTACACCCTGATCGTCATCGCGCGCTACCGCCGCACCCAGCCGCAGCTCTACCCGTGGGTGCTCGCGGTGATGCTGGGCCTCTCCGCCTTCTTCCTGCTCGTGATGACGATCCCGGCGCCGCCGTTCGAGCGCCTCTCGCCCATCCCCGCCGACGGCCGCGGGCTCAACCCGCTGCTCGAGGACTCCGGGATGATCACCCACCCGGTGGCGCTGTACCTCGGCTTCACCGGGTTCACGGTGCCGTTCGCCTTCGCGATGGCCGCGCTGATCATCGGGCGCACCGGCGACGAGTGGATCACGATCACCCGGCGCTGGACCATCGTGGCCTGGTACTTCCTCTCGCTCGGCCTGCTGATCGGCGGCTGGTGGAGCTACCACGTGCTGGGCTGGGGCGGCTACTGGGCGTGGGACCCGGTGGAGAACGCGGCCTTCATGCCCTGGCTCACCGGCACCGCGTTCCTGCACTCGGTGATGATCCAGGAGCGGCGGCGCATGCTGAAGCTCTGGAACCTGGCCCTGATCATCCTGACCTTCAGCCTGACTCTCTTCGGCACGTTCCTCACCCGCTCCGGCATCATCGGCTCGGTGCACGCCTTCAGCCAGGGCTCGGTCGGCCAGTTCTTCCTGGGCTTCCTGGCCCTGGTGGTGCTGGGCGCGTTCTCGCTGCTCGCCTGGCGGCTCGACCGGCTCCACGCCCAGGGCGAGCTCGACTCGATCGTCTCGCGCGAGTCCGCCTTCCTGCTGAACAACCTGTTCCTGGTGGCCGCGGCCTTCACGGTGTTCTTCGGCACCGTGTTTCCGCTGCTCTCGGAGGCGATCAAGGGCACGAAGGTGAGCGTCGGCGCGCCCTTCTTCAACCTGGTCAACATCCCGATCTTCCTCGCCCTCATCTTCCTGATGGGCGTGGGGCCGGCCATCGCCTGGCGCCGCGCCTCGGCCGAGAACCTGCGCCGCAACTTCCTCAAGCCGGTGGTGATCGGGATCGCGGCCGCCCTGGTCTGCCGCCTGCTCGGCATCGCCAACGCGCTGGTGCTCCTCTGCCTGGCCCTGGTCGTCTTCGTGGCCGCCATCATCGTGCTCGATTTCGCCCGCGCCGCCCGCGCGCGCCGGCGCACCGGGGACGGCTGGCTCGACGCCACCTGGGGGCTCGCGCTCCGGCAGAACCGCCGCTACGGCGGCTTCGTGATCCACCTCGGCATCCTGGTCCTCGCGCTCGGTGTTGCGGGCTCGCAGGCCTGGTCCACCCAGACCGAGGCCACGCTGAACCGGGGCGAGTCCATGGAGCTGGCCGGCTACACCATCCGCTACGACGGCCTGCAGGGGGTGGAGGAGTCGAACCACGCCAAGGTGATCGGCACGTTCACGGTGTCCGACAAGAAGGGCCCCTACACCGTGCTGACGCCGGCCAAAAAGTTCTACCCGCAGGAGCAGACCCCGATCGCGGCGGTGGACTACCGCCTGGGCTTCGTCGAGGACCTCTACCTGGTGCTGGGCGAGTTCGCGCGCGACGGCTCGCACGCCACCATCAAGGTGCAGGTCAACCGCATGGTCTCCTGGCTCTGGATCGGCGGCTTCGTGCTGACGCTGGGCGCGGCGCTCGCCATCGTGCCGGAGCCGCGGCGCCGGCCGGCGGTGCCGCGCGCGGGCCGGACCGTGGTGGCATGAGCGGCGCCAGACGCATCCTGCGCTGGGCGATCCCGCTAGCGGTGGTGCCGGTCCTGGTGCTGCTGGCCTACGGCTTCCGCACCGACCCGCGCGAGATCCCCTCGCCGCTGGTGGGCAAGCCGGCCTCGCCGTTCAAGCTGACCGCGTTCGATGGCAAGCCGCTCGCGCTGGAGGCGCTGCGCGGCCAGGTGGTGATCGTGAACTTCTGGGCCTCGTGGTGCTACCCCGCCTGCTACGAGGAGGCGCCGAGCCTCGAGCGCGCCTGGAAGACCTACAAGGACCGCGGCCTCGTGATGGTCGGCGTGAACTACCAGGACAAGGACGAGCCGGCCAAGCGCTTCCTCGCCCAGTTCGGCCACACCTTCCCGAACGCGCCGGACCCGGGCAGCCGCGTCTCGGTGGACTACGGCGTCTACGGCGTGCCCGAGACCTACTTCATCGACAAGAAGGGCCGCGTGCGCTTCAAGCGGGTGGGCCCGGTGAGCGACGAGATGCTGAAGGAGCAGATCGAGCGCCTGCTGGCGGAGGCGGCGTGAGCCGCCTCCTCGCGCTGGCTGCGCTCGCGGCACTGCTCGCGGCCGCCCCGCCCGCGCTCGCGGCCGGGC
>DATFAJ010000072.1:0-2098 GCA_035254745.1 Candidatus Methylomirabilota bacterium
TCGCCTCCAGCTCCGCGAGCCAGTCGTGCCGGTCGGCGACCGCACGCGCGAGCTTCATCAGGAGACGGCCGCGCTCGACCGGCG
This sequence comes from Candidatus Methylomirabilota bacterium, assembly GCA_035254745.1. Taxonomy (GTDB): domain Bacteria; phylum Methylomirabilota; class Methylomirabilia; order Rokubacteriales; family CSP1-6; genus CAMLFJ01. Next base: position 85 of record DATFAJ010000072.1, read on the forward strand.
GCACGCGACCCCACGCGCCCTCGAAGGCCGAGCGCGCCGCGCGCACGGCGGCCGCGATGTCGGCGGCGCCGCCGCGGGCGATCTCGGCGAAAGCGGCACCGTCGCTGGGATTGACCACGGGAATGGTCCCGGCGCTCGCCTCGCGCCAGGTTCCGCCGATCAGGAGCCGTGCCGGCGGCAACATCAGGGTCATTGCCGCCTCCTCACCACGGCAGGATCTGAGGCTGGTAGTCGGCGATCCGCTCCTTCACCCGCAGCACCGGCTCGATGCTGTAGAGGCGCCGCGCGTTCTCGCCGAGAAGCTTTTTCTGCGCGGCCTCCGGTACCTTGTGCTCGGCCATGTGCTCGAGCGCGTCCCAGACGTCCTCGGCGTCGTGGTGCGGATAGTCCGAGGACCAGATCGCGACGTCCTGGAACACGTCCCACAGGCGGTAGACCAGCGTCTCGTCGGACTCGAAGCCGATGAAGCAGCGCTCGTTGAACACGTCGACCGGATCCCGGATGAGCCGGTTGTCGCGCTGGAAGGCGAACAGGTTCGAGAAGTTCGAGGAGCGTGACAGGACCAGCGGGAGCCACGAGGCGTTCGACTCCAGCACCGCCGCCTTCAGCTTCGGGAACTTCTCCAGCCAGCCGGTCTGCACCACCACCGTCACCCACGTCATCGCCTCCAGCAGGAAGCCGAGCGTCTCGGAGGCGTCGATGGCGGGATCCATCGCCGCGGTGATGTTCGACACGAACTGCCCGGGCGAATAGACCACGGACTCGTCGGTGAACAGCAGCCCCTGGCCCGAGTGGCCGCGCGCCTGGGCCATGCGCTCGCCCCACTCGGGGGTCAGCGCCTCGCGGGAGGGAAAGGTGTGCATGGCCAGCACCGTCCCGGTGGCCTCGAACTCCCGCCACAGCGGGTCGAACTCGGCCAGGGTGGGATAGCGGCCGTTCCAGAAGCAGGGGCGCACCGCCGCCGCCTTGAAGCCCAGCTTGGCGACCCGCCGGAGCTCCGCGATCGACGCCTCCACGCTCTGGAGCGGCAGGACCGCGCACGGAAACAGCCGCCGCCGGTCGGCCGCGCAGTAGTCGAGCACCCAGTCGTTGTAGGCCCGGGCCAGCACCGTCGCGGCCTCGGCGCTGCGCACCAGCGCCAGGCGCACGAACCACGTGGGGAACAGCATCACCTGATCGGTGCCCAGCGCGTCCATGTCCCGGAGCCGCGCGTGCGGGTCGCGGCAGCCGAGCAGGCGCCCGAACTTCCGCTGCCAGGCCGCGGTGCCGGGAGTGAGCCTGCCCACCTCCTTCTTGTCCCAGCGGGCCCAGCCGACCTCGGCCGCGTTCGAGCGCTCGCGCGCGGCCGGGACCACGCGGCCGTTGATGAAGAGCAGATCGCTGTCGGTGTGGAAGCAGAACTGCGTCTTCACCCAGGCGCGGCTGCGGGCCGGGACGTACTCGTCCCAGATCGCGGGCGGCTCGACGACGTGGCTGTCGCAGTCGAAGACCGGGAAATCCTTGCGGGCGTTCGTGGCCACGGCGGCCCTCCTGTCCCTTTCAATGTCGGGAGAGGCATTCTATTATCCGGGAACGGCATGGACAAGACTCCGGGGATCGAGCGCTTCTCGCTGTCGGGGCGCGTCGTGCTGGTCACCGGCGCGACGCGGGGGCTCGGGCTCGCGATCGCGCGCGGCATGGCGGCGGCCGGCGCCACGGTCGGGATCAACGGGCGCGACCCGGCGCGGGCCGGCGAGGTCGCGAGCGGCATTCCGGACGCCTTCCCCGCTCCCTTCGACATCACGGATCTGGGCGCGGGGGCGGCGGCGATGCGCGCGATCGTGGCCGAGCACGGTCGCCTCGACTGCCTCGTCAACAACGCGGCGGTGCGCGACCGCCGGACCTTGGAGGAGATCGGGCCCGAGGACTTCCGCCGGCTGATCGAGACCAACCTGGTGGCGCAGTACGAGCTCTCGCGCGTGGCCGCGCGGCACATGGCGGCCCGCGGCCAGGGGCGGCTCGTCTTCGTCAGCTC
>DATFAJ010000073.1:0-10651 GCA_035254745.1 Candidatus Methylomirabilota bacterium
CGTCCGGCGGCGCACCGCGCTCTTCGGCATGCTCGTGGTGCTGGGCGTGCTGCTGGCCGCGCTGTTCGCCCCGCTGGTGTCGCCCTTCGATCCGCTCGAGCAGGACATCGGCCAGCGCCTGCGGGAGCCGGGCTGGCAGGACGCGCAGGGGCACCTGCACCCCCTCGGCACCGATCACCTGGGGCGCGACATCCTCTCGCGCATCGTCTTCGGCTCGCGCATCGCGCTGGTGGTCGGGCTGGCCGCGGTGGCGATCTCGGGCGTCCTGGGGATGCTCATCGGGCTGATCGCGGGCTACTTCGGCGGGCGGGTGGACGACTTCCTGATGCGCCTGGCCGACATCCAGCTCGCGTTCCCCTTCATCCTGCTCGCGATCGCGGTGATCGGGGTGCTGGGTCCGAGCCTGCGCAACATCATCATCGTCATCGGGGTCTCGTCGTGGGTGGTCTACGCGCGGGTCGTGCGCGGCGAGGTGCTCTCCATCCGCGAGCGCGAGTACGTGCAGGCCGCGATCGCGCTCGGCAGCCAGCACTGGCGCGTGCTGCGCCACCACGTGCTGCCCAACACCTTCACCCCGTGGCTGGTGGTGGCCACGCTCGACATGGCGCGGGTCATCGTCATCGAGTCCGCGCTCTCGTTCCTCGGCCTGGGCGTGCAGCCGCCCACCCCCACCTGGGGCGGCATGCTGGCGGACGGCCGCGTGTACCTCTCCACCGCGTGGTGGCTCGCCACCTTCCCGGGCCTCGCGATCCTGATCACGGTCCTCGGGATCAATCTCTTCGGCGACGGGCTCCGAGACACCCTGGACCCGCGCCTGAAGGTCTAGCCATGAGCGACACCCTGGTCCTGAGCGGCGCCCGCATCATCGACGGCACCGGGGCCGAGCCGGTCCGGGGGCGGTCGGTGGTCGTGGAGGGCGGGACGATCACCGCGGTGGTGGACGATGCCCGCGCGCCGCGCGGCACCGCCGTCGACCTCGCCGGCCACACGATCCTGCCCGGCCTCATCAACTGCCACGTGCACCTGTGCTTCGGGGCGGAGGCCGACCCGGTGCGGCCGATGCGCGAGGAGCCGCTCGCCTTGACCGCGATCAAGGCGCTGCTGCGCGCCCGCCAGACCGCGGAGGCCGGGGTGACCACGGTGCGCGACCTGGGGGGCCGCGAGTACGTGGAGATGGCGGTGCGGCGGGCGATCCAGGAGGGCTGGGTCGCCGGCCCGCGCATCCTGGCCGCGGGCCGGCCGGTGTGCATGACGGGCGGGCACGGGCACTTTCTCGCCCGGGAGGCCGACGGGCCCGACGACGCCCGCAAGGCGGTGCGCGAGCAGCTCAAGGCGGGCGCCGACGTGATCAAGATCATCGCCACCGGGGGCGTGATGACCCCGGGCGTCGAGCCCGGCTCGCCGCAGCTCACGCTCGAGGAGATGCGCGCGGCCCTCGAGGAGGCGCGCAAGGCGGGCCGGCGCACCGCGGCCCACGCGATGGCCGCCTCCGGCATCAGCGACGCGATCGCGGCCGGGATCACCTCCATCGAGCACGGGATCTTCCTCACCGAGGAGATCGTGGCCCACATGCGACGCGACGGCACGTTCCTGGTCCCGACCCTGAACGCGCCGGTCGCGATCGCGTCGGGTGGGCTCGCGGCCGGCATCCCGGATTTCATGGTGCGCAAGTCGGAGCAGGTGCTGCCCTCGCACGTGGCGAGCTTCCAGCTCGCGCACCGCTCGGGGGTGCGGATCGCGGCGGGCGCCGACTCGGGCACCCCGCTCAACTTCCACGGCTCGCTGCTGCCGGAGCTCGAGCTGATGGTGAAGTACGGCATGTCTCCGCTCGAGGTGATCCGCTCCGCCACCACGATCGCGGCCGACTGCCTCGGCCTGGGCACGGTGACCGGACGGATCGCACCCGGCTACGCGGCCGACCTCATCGCGGTGGCCGGCGATCCGGCCGAGCGCGTGCAGGCGCTCGGGGACCTGCGGCTGGTGCTCGCCAACGGTCGGACGATCCGGCGGGACGGCGACCTGGCCTAGAGGCCCCACAGCACGCGGGCGAGGACGCGCCCGACCAGCCCCGCGAAGGCGAGCCCGCCCAGCGCCACCACCACCTCCCGCCAGAGCGGTGGCCGCAGCGGCTCCGGAAGCAGCGCGCGGTTCAGGCAGAGCGTGTGGAAGGCGAGGACCGCGAAGTTGAGCGCGGCCACGTTGGCCCCGACCAGGATGAGCGTCAGCGGCGCGGCCCGCGTCAGCGCGAGGCCGCCCGCGAGCACGAAGAGCGCGAGCACCGGAAAGAAGAGCCAGGCCGGCCCCCTCGCGCCGGGCCGCACGCCCGCGGTCCACAACATCTCGGTGACGTGGCGGGCGAAGCCCTCCGCGATCCCGACCTGGGTCGAGAAGAAGATCCAGAGCGCGGTGAGCAGCGCGGGCACCCAGAGCGCCGCGCCGTAGCGCCGTGCCAGCTCGCGCGCGAACACCGCGCCCGCGCCGAGGCCGCTCACGTCGGTGTTGCGCGGCACCGCGTCGAGGGCCAGCGCCACCGGCAGGGCCATGCCGACCAGGCACACCACCGTCCACAGCGAGAAGAGGTCGGCGCGGAGGTAGCGCCACCACTCGCGCCACTTGGCCAGGTTGGCCTCGCTCGGCGGGAAGATCGCCCCCTCGCGCGGCAGCAGGAGGATCTGCGCGCCCACCGCGGTGGGCTGGACGCCCACCGTGCCCGCCATGCCGAAGCCCTTGTCGCGCAGCCAGTAGGTGAGCATCGCGTTCACGGTGCCCCCCGCGCCCGAGTAGGCGGCGAAGCCGGCGACGAGCAGCCAGTCGAGCGTGCCGTCGACCGGGAGCGCGGGCAGCCGGCGCGGCTCCCACAGCGGCCGACCCGCGAAGCTCCACCCGAGCGCGGTCCACACCGGCCCCGGCACGTAGAGCAGGGCGAGGGCGGCCAGGAACAGCAGCATCCAGCCCATCATGGTCCACTCGACGATCTCGAGCGCGCGGTGGAGGTGGCGGCCGGCGAGCACGAGGCCCACCGCGGCGAGGAAGAGCAGGTAGCCGAGCCCCAGCGTGATCGCGCGGTCCTCCTCGCGGGGTATCCGGCCGAGCATCAGCGCGGCCAGCGCCGACCCGCCGGCGAGCGCCCAGCCGGCCCAGCCGACCTGGGCCAGGTGCAAGACCGAGTAGACGACGGCCCAGGTGCGCGGCCCGGGGCGCTGGCGCATGAAGCCGGTGAACACCGGCTCACCGGTCGCGAGGGTGTAGCGGGCCATCTCGGTGTTGAGCACGCCCTGGAAGAGGATCGACAGCGTGCAGATCCAGAGGAGGCTCGGCCCGTAGGCGGCCGCGATGGCGGGGCCGAGCAGCCAGTCGCCCGCGCCCAGGGAGAGCCCGAGCAGGATCGCGCCCGGCCCGATGACGCGGACCAGGTTGATGGGATTGTAGGCGGGCGCGTGCGGCAGGTCGCCCTGCCGCCACGCGGGCAGATCGCTCACGCGCGGGGGCGTCCCCATCGCCAGGCCCAGAGCGTGAGCCACGCCGCCGGCACCGCGAGCCAGAGCCAGCCGGAGGGCGCGGCGGCCGCGACGTCGATCGCGAGGAGCACGGTGCCGCCCGCGGCGGCGGCCCACAGCAGGAGGCGCGCGAGGTGATCGGCGCTCGGCCGGATTCCGAGCGCGGCCACCGCGAGCGCGACCGTCGCCGCCGCCCCGTCGAGCAGCACGTCGGCCACGCTGCCCTCGCGGGTGAGGGTGGTGGCCTGGTGCGCCTCGTCGAGCGCGGCGGTGAGCACCGTGAGCAGGAGCGGCCCGCGCCAGCCCGCGGGAGCGAGCGCGCGCCGCCAGAGCAGCGCCAGGATCGCGTACTCGCCGACGTGGCCCGCCTTGCGCGCGAGCCAGTGGAGTGCGGCGATCTGCTCGGGGGTGGCCCACGGCGCGAGCACGCGCAGCCAGGGCTCGAGCAGGGGAGACGTCGCGCCCGCGCCCCAGCCGGCGCTCGAGAACCAGGCGATCAGCGCCGACCACGCGAGCGGCGCCAGGAATCGTCGCGCCCTCATCACGTTCCCCAGGGTGTCACAGGGCCCCCAAAGTTGACAACTTGCGCTCACTAAACATAGGATGAGCCATGCAAATCCGGGAGCTCCTCGACGAGCTCTTGACGTCGCTCGAGACCGGCCCGCTCATCAGCGCGGTCCGTCACTTCGAGGCCAAGCCGGCGGTGTTCGCGCCCTTCCCCTCCTCGCTCGATCCGCGCATCGTCGAGGCTCTGAAGGCGCGGGGCGTCGAGCAGCTCTACTCGCACCAGGCCAAGGCCTTCGAGGCGGTGGCCAAGGGCGAGCACCTGGTGGTGGTGACCCCGACCGCGTCGGGCAAGACCCTCTGCTACAACCTGCCGGTGCTGCAGGCCCTGGTGCAACAGCCGGAGGCGCGCGTGCTCTACCTGTTCCCCACCAAGGCGCTCGCCCAAGATCAGCTCGCCGAGCTCACCGAGCTCGCGAAGTCGCTGCCCGACATGCGGATGTTCACCTACGATGGGGACACCCCTCAGGACGCGCGGCGCTCGGTGCGGGCGCGGGCCAACCTCGTGCTGACCAACCCGGACATGCTGCACTCGGGGATCCTGCCGCACCACACCAAGTGGGTGAACCTGTTCCAGAACCTCAAGTACGTGGTCATCGACGAGCTGCACGCCTATCGCGGCGTCTTCGGCAGCCACCTCGCCAACGTGCTGCGGCGGCTCAAGCGGATCTGTCGCCACTACGGGGCCACCCCGCAGTTCATCATGGCCTCGGCGACCATCGCCAATCCGGGCGATCTCGCCCAGCGCCTGACCGGCGAGCGGGTGGTGGAGCTGAACGAGAGCGGCGCGCCGACCGGGGAGAAGACCTTCATGGTCTACAACCCGCCGGTGGTCAATCCGGAGCTCGGCATCCGCGCTCCCTACCTGGGCGAGGCCTCCAGGCTCGCGGCCCGCTTCCTGAAGCAGAAGGTCGCCACCATCGTGTTCTGCCAGAGCCGGCTCTCGACCGAGGTGGTGCTGTCCTCGATCAAGAAGATGGTCGAGGACAAGACCGGCGACTCCGGCATCGTGCGCGGCTATCGCGGCGGCTATCTCCCACTCCGCCGGCGCGAAGTGGAGCAGGGGCTGCGCTCCGGCGAGGTGCTGGGAGTGGTCTCCACCAGCGCCCTCGAGCTGGGCATCGACATCGGCCATCTCGACCTGGCGGTGCTCGCGGGCTACCCCGGCACCATCGCCTCGATGTGGCAGCAGGCGGGCCGGGCCGGGCGGCGCACCGGAGAATCCGCGGCGGTGATGGTGGCGACGAGCTCGCCGATGGACCAGTACCTGGCCGCGCACCCGGATTACCTCTTCGGCGCCCCGCCCGAGCACGCGCGCATCAACCCGGAGAACCCGTTCATCCTGATCAACCACGTGAAGTGCGCGGCCTTCGAGCTGCCGCTGGGGTCGGACGAGGCCTTCGGAGGCGACGTGTCGGCCCACCTGGCCGCGCTCGAGGACGAGGGCGTGCTCCACCGCGCGGGCGAGCACTTCCACTGGAGCTCGGAGACCTACCCGGCCGACCACATCTCGCTGCGCACGGTGACCTCGGACAACTTCCTGGTCATCGACACCACTGCGCGCGACGCCCAGCAGGTGAAGCGCCGGCAGATCATCGCGGAGGTCGACTGGAAGAGCGCCTTCGCCATGATCTATCCCAAGGCCATCTACATGGTGGAGGGCGAGCCCTTCGAGGTGCAGGAGCTCCACTACCGCGAGGACGAGGAGAAGGTCGCCTACGTGAAGAAGGTGGTGGTCGACTACTTCACCGACGCGATCACCGCCAAGGGCGTGTGGATCCTCCAGCGCTTCGGGCGCCAGGAGACGCCGGGCCTGCTCGCCGAGCAGGGCGAGGTGCTGGTGGCCGAGAAGGTGGTCGGCTTCAAGAAGATCAAGATGGGCACGCTCGAGAACGTGGGCTCGGGCGAGGTGGAGCTGCCGCAGCAGGAGATGCAGACCACCAGCGCCTGGCTCACCCTGGATCCCGACCTGCTCGCGCAGATCTCGCCCCGCCGCGACGACCTGGTGGACGGCCTCCGCGCGCTCAGCCACCTGCTGCACAGCCTCGCCCCCATCTTCCTGCTGTGCGACATCCGCGACGTGGGCTCCTGGCTCGGCGACGGCTCGCCGTCGCAGGCGGGCCAGGTGGTGACGCGGGAGATCATGCGGGCCCAGCTCCTGCAGGGCGAGACCTTCACCCCGACGATCTACCTCTACGACAACCAGCCCGGCGGCATCGGCCTGGCCGAGCGCATCTTCGAGGTGCTCCCCGAGATGCTCGCGCGGGGCCTCGAGACGCTCGAGGCCTGCGGCTGCCGGAGCGGCTGTCCCTCCTGCGTGGGTCCGGTGAACGAGGTGGGCCGCCAGGCCAAGCCGGTGGCCCTGAATATCCTCAAGCGCCTCGTGCCTCGGCGCTGACCGTTAGGCCCGCGTGGCGCGCGACCTCACCGAGCTGACCCGCATCATCCGCCGCATCGAGGCGAAGAGCCGGACCCGTCCGCCCGCGGGGGCGCCCCGGTCGCTCGAGGGGCTGCTCGACGGCGCGATCGAGGAGAACGAGCGCGGCCGCGTCCTGGTGGTGCGCCGTCGCTTCCCGGTCGACCACCGGCACGGCGCCCAGTCGCTGCTCGCAGCCCGCGAGGCGGCCCCGCTGGCTCTCTCGCTGCTCGGCCGCGCCGGCGGCGAGGTGGCCGAGGCGCACCGCCTGCTCTACCTCGACACCGAGACCACCGGCTTGGCCGGAGGCACCGGTACCTACGCGTTCCTGGTCGGGGTGGGCTTCTTCGACGGGGACGACTTCGAGGTGCGCCAGTTCTTCATGCGCGACCTCGACGAGGAGCCTGCGCTCCTGACCGCCCTCGAGGAGATCTTCCGGCGCTTCGACGGCTTCGTCACCTACAACGGCAGCGGCTTCGACCTGCCGCTGCTCGAGACGCGCTTCGTGCTCGGGCGCCGGCGCTTTCCCGGGGAGGTCTTCCACGTCGACCTGCTGGCCCCGGCCCGCCGTCTCTGGAGCGATCGGCTCGCCGACTGCCGCCTGGGGACCGTCGAGCAGCACGCGCTCCGCTTCACCCGCGACGACGATCTGCCCGGAGCCCTGATCCCCACCGTCTACTTCGAGTACCTGCGGCGGAAGCGCCCGGACGAGCTGCCCCGCGTGTTCGAGCACAACCGGCACGACATCCTCTCGCTCGCCGCCCTGACCGGCTGGGTCGCGGACGCGGTGGTGCGCGCGCCGATCCCGGAGCTCGAGCCCGAGGCGCTCGCCGGGCTCGGCCGGCTGCTCGAGATGACCGAGCCGGAGCGGAGCCTCGCGTGCTACCGGATGGCGCTCGACTCGGGCCTGCCCACCCCGTCGCGGGAGCGGCTGCTGTTGCGCCTGGCCCAGGGCGAGAAGCGGCGGGCGCGCTGGGACGAGGCGCGCGCGCTCTGGGAGGCGGCCGCCCGTGCCCCGCGGGAGTTCGATCCGCGTCCCTGGGAGGAGATCGCCAAGGTCCACGAACACCGGCGCCGCGATCTCGCGGCGGCGCGCGGCGTGGTGGAGGAGGCGCTCGTGCTCGCGCGGCGTCACCGGGCGTCGGAGCGGGTGCTGGCCGCCTTCGAGCACCGGCTGCAGCGGCTGGCCCGGCGGATCGAGCGCGGCGTGGGCCTCAGCGGCGCTCGGCAGCCAGCCTGACCCCGAGCCCGATCAGCACCGCCCCGCTCGCCCCTTCGAGCCGGGCCCGCCAGAGCCGGCTCTCCACGAGGGGGCGGATCCGCCCCACCCCGAAGGCGAGCGTGGAGAGCCACGCCACGCCGATGCCGATGTGCAGGCCCGCCAGCAGGAGTGACCGCGCGAGCGCCGGATCGCCCGGCGCGATGAACTGGGGGAGGAACGCCAGGTAGAAGATCCCGACCTTCGGGTTCAGCACGTTGGTGAGCAGGCCCTCCAGCAACGACCGCAGCCGTCGCGCCGCGCGCGGTCGGTCCGCCGGCCTGCCTTCGGCGTTCCTGGGGGCCCGCGCGTCCAGACGGAGCCAGCGCCCGAGCGATTGCGCCCCCAGTACGAAGAGGTAGATGGCGCCGCACCACTTGAGCACCGCGAAGGCCTCGGCCGAGCGCACCAGGACGAGCGCGACGCCGACCGCCGAGAGGGTGGCGTGGACCAGGCAGCCCGCCGCGATGCCGGCGATCGTCGCGAGGCCGGCCGGGCGACCGCGGGTCAGCACGTTCCGGACGACGAGGAGCGTATCGGCGCCGGGGGTGACGGCCAGGAGCGTGGCGACCAGGACGAACGCCCAGAGATGGGAGTCCATGTGATCGGCCATTCTAGCCCCGGCCCGGCCCGCCCCGCCGGTCCACGGCTAGGCGCGATTCAGTACCTCGGGATTCACCGGCGTCGGCGGGGTCTTGCCCTCGAGCACGGCGAGGCAGTTCTCGACCGCCAGCGTGGCCATCTTGAGCCGCGTCTCGAACGAGGCGCTCGCGATGTGGGGCGCCAGCACCACGTTCGGGAGCCCGATCAGCCCCGGGTGCACCGTGGGCTCCTCCTCGAACACGTCGATGCCCGCGCCGGCGATCCAGCCCTCCCGGAGCGCCTGGACGAGGGCCGCCTCGTCCACCACCGGGCCGCGGGCCGCGTTGACGAGGTAGGCGGTCTTCTTCATCGTGCGCAGCGACCGGGCGTTGATCAGGTGCCGGGTCTCGGGGATGAGGGGGGTGTGCAGGCTGACGAAATCCGATTCGCGGAGCAGGGTGGCGAGGTCGGTCCGGGTCGCGTGGAGCTCGCGCTCGGCCGCCGCGTCCGCGGCCACCGCGTCCTGGTACAGGACGCGCATCCCGAAGCCCTGGGCCCGCCGGGCCATCGCGCGGCCGATGCGGCCGAAGCCGACCACGCCCAGGGTCTTGCCGTGCACGTCACCGCCCAGCAGGAGCATGTACTCCCACTTCTGGAACCGCCCCTCGCGCACGTAGCGGTCGGCCTCCGCCACGCGGCGAGCGGTCGCCATCAGGAGCGCCCACGCGAAGTCCGCGGTGGTGTCGGTCAGTACGTCCGGGGTATTGGTGACCACGACCCCCCGCCGGGTGCACGCCGCGACGTCGACGTTGTTGTAGCCCACCGCCACGTTGGAGACGACGCGAAGGTCCGGGCAGGCGTCGAGCAGGGCCTGGTCGATGGCCTCGCTGATCACGCAGATCAGCCCGTGCTTGCCGCGTAGCCGGGCGAGCAGCTCCGCTCTGGGCATCGCGGCGTCGACGGCATACGCGTCGACCTCGGCCCGGCTCCGCGCCAGGTCGATGGCCGCCTCAGGGAGCAGCCGGGAGATCAGAACGGCAGGCCTATTGGATCCAGAGGTCATGGCTCACCTTGGTGGGAGTTTGACGTAAGTGCCTTCCGGGAAAAGCATATTTTGATTTGACAACCATCGAGCCGGCGACTATATTAGCACTCGCCTTGGTTGAGTGCTAACGTCGCCAAGGGCGGCATTCGCCGCAAGGGCCAACATCTTACATCTGGAGGCACGCTGACCATGAAGATTCGTCCGTTGCACGACCGAATTCTCGTCAAGCGGGAGGAGGAGAAGGAGGTCAAGAAGGGCGGCATCATCATCCCGGACACGGCGAAGGAAAAGCCCCAGGAGGGCAAGGTCATCGCGGTGGGCAACGGGAAGGTGAACGACGAGGGCAAGAAGGTCCCGCTCGACGTGAAGGCCGGCGACAAGATCCTCTTCGGCAAGTACTCCGGTTCCGAGGTCAAGCTGGACGACGAGGAGTACCTGATCCTGCGGGAAGAGGACGTGCTCGCCATCATCGAGTAGCCCGGGGACCAGCCCGGTCGTCATCACCCAACGTAGCGAACCCGACCGGCCCCCGGACGAGGGTGGGCCCGGTCAATTCCACCGAGTGAGCCAGGAGGAGAGCGAGAGATGCCGAAGCAGGTCATGTTCAGTGACGAGGGACGGGCGGCCCTGCTGCGCGGGGTCAACATCATGGCGGCCGCGGTCAAGGCCACCATGGGCCCGAAGGGCCGTAACGTGGTCATCGACAAGAAGTTCGGCAGCCCGACCATCACCAAGGACGGGGTGACGGTCGCGAAGGAGATCGAGCTCAAGGACAACTACGAGGACATGGGCGCCCAGATGGTGAAGGAAGTGGCGTCCAAGACCTCGGACATCGCGGGCGACGGCACCACCACCGCCACCGTGCTGGCCCACGCCATCGTGCGCGAGGGCCTCAAGAACGTCACCGCGGGCGCCAACCCGATGGGCCTCAAGCGCGGCATCGACAAGGCGGTCGAGGCGGTCGTCGAAGAGCTGAAGAAGATGTCGAAGTCGACGAAGGACAAGAAGGAGATCGCCCAGGTCGCCACCATCGCCTCCAACAACGACAAGACCATCGGCAATCTGATCGCCGAGGCTATGGAGAAGGTCGGCAAGGACGGCGTCATCACGGTCGAGGAGTCCAAGTCGGCCGACACGGCGCTCGACGTCGTCGAGGGCATGGAGTTCGACCGCGGCTACCTGTCGCCCTACTTCGTGACCGACGCCGAGAAGATGCGGGCGATGCTCGACGAGCCGCTGATTCTCCTCTACGACAAGAAGATCGGCACGATGACCGACTTCCTGCCGCT
>DATFAJ010000074.1:0-3348 GCA_035254745.1 Candidatus Methylomirabilota bacterium
CGATCCGCCGTTGCCGCGGCCCGCGCCGAGCGCGTCGCTGTCACCCCAGAAGACCTGGATGCGCCCGGGGGGCAGCCCGAGCCGGTCGCTCACGATCTGGGCGAAGGCGGTCTCGTTGCCCTGGCCCATCGAGGTGGAGCCTGCGAAGAGCGAGACCGAGCCGTCGGCGTTCACGCGCACCTCCGCGGTGTCGGGATTCACCGAGGTGTAGGGGCCGCCCGCGACCTCGATCGGGTTGGCGAGGCCGAGGCCCAGGAGCCGGCCGTGCGCGCGCGCCTCGGCCCGGCGCCGCTCGAAGCCGGCGCGGTCGCCGAGGGTCAGGGCCAGCTCCATGGTCCGCTCGAACTCCCCGCAGTCGTAGGTGAACACGAGGCCGGTCTTGAATGGCATCGCGGCGGCCGGGATCAGGTTGCGACGGCGCAGCTCCACCGGGTCGATGCCGAGCTCGACCGCCGCGACATCGATCACCCGCTCGATCGCGTAGGTCGCCTCGGGCCGGCCCGCGCCGCGATAGGGCCCGGTCGGGGTGGTATTGGTGTGGACGCCGGTGGTCTCGACGTGGATCGCGGGCGTGGTGTACACGCCGGCCACGCCGCCCACGTTGTTGGTGCCGGGCCCCGCGCTGCGGGTGGTGAGGTAGGCGCCGATGTCGAGCTTGATCGCGACCCGCAGGGCGAGGAACCGGCCGCCCGCGTCGAGCGCCAGCTCGGCCGAGGAGACGTTGTCGCGCCCGTGCTCGTCGGAGAGGAAGCTCTCGCGCCGGCTCGACGTCCACTTCACCGGTCGCCCGAGGCGCCTGGCGGCCCAGAGCACCAGCACCAGCTCCGGGTAGATCCCGCTGCGCATCCCGAAGCTGCCCCCGACGTCGCCGGTGACCACCCGCACCTGCCCGTGCGGCACGCGGAGGACCTGCTCGGCGAGCAGGGTGCGCAGGCCGTGGGGCGCCTGGATCCCGGTGTGGAGCGTGTAGCGGCCGGAGCGCCGGTCGAACTCGCCCACCGCCGCGCGCGGCTCCATGGGCAGCGCGGCCACGCGCGTCACCACGAAGTCGAGCCGCGTGACGTGCGCGGCGCCCGCGAAGGCGCGCGCCACCGCGTCCCGCGAGCCCGCCTCCCAGACGAAGGCCACGTTGCCGGGCGTCTCGTCCCACACCAGCGGGGCGCCGGGCGCGGTGGCGGCGGCCGCGCCGACGGCGGCGGGCAGCGGCTCGTAGTCGACCGTCACCAGCTCGGCGGCGTCGGCGGCCAGGGCCGCGGTCTCGGCCACCACGAGCGCGACGGGGTCGCCCACGTGGCGCGCCCGGCCCCGCGCGAGGGCGGGGCGCGGGGTGGTGAAGGCGGGCGAGCCGTCGCGGCGCTTGCGCCCGCGGTCGCCGGGCAGGTTCCCGAGCCCGTCGGCGGCGAGGTCCTCGCCGGTCAGGACCGCGAGCACGCCGGGCGCCTTCCGCGCCGTGTCCGCCGCGATCCCGCGGATGCAGGCGTGCGCGTGCGGCGAGCGGATCACCACCGCGTGGGCCTGGCGCGGCACGTCGACGTCGTCGGAGTAGCGGCCCAGGCCCTGGAGCAGGCGCGGGTCCTCGAGCCGGCGTACCGACTGGCCGATCGCGAACTTCTCGGTGGTGATCGGTAGGCTCACGACAGCACCAGCTCGCGCGCGACCCCGCGCAGGTCCATCTCGAACTCGAGCCCCTGGATGGGCGGGCGGCTCGGGAACCAGCGCACGCCGTGGATGGCGGCCGGGCCCGCGGCGTGGAGGATCTCCTCCAGCACCAGGGCGTGGATCGGCTGCGCGGTGTAGACGTCGATCGCGGTCACCCGGGGCCAGTCGGCCCCGAGGGCGTGCAGCCGCTCCTGCATGGTGTGGAGCACGAAGCGCGTCTTCTCGCGCATCCCGTCGGGCGAGGTGTCGCCGTGGCGCACGATGCCCTCGGGGCCCTGGGCGCGGTCGCGGAGCTCGCCGGCGCCCGCCACGATGAAGGTGGGCGCGTGGGTCTGGCCGGCCACCGTGTAGGCGAAGGCGTACAGCGACGGCTCGGCCGGCGCGGCCACCACCGGGGCCACGTTGGTGCGGGGGATCGGGTTGTCGTCGCCCACCAGGATGCCCCACTCGGCCAGCAGCGACCGGTAGCCGGCGTTGAACTGGTTGAACCCGTCGAAGGTGAAGGCGGCCGGGCTGCGCAGCTCGATGCCGCAGAGCGCGGTCCGTGACCGCCCGTGCTCGCGCAGGTGCCGCTCGATGCGGGCGAAGCCCGCCCGCCACGGCACGGGCCGGGCCAGGGTCACGTGGACGATCTCGTGGCCGGCCCGGGCCACGGTGCCGCACGAGAACGCGCTGATGCCGGGGAGGTACTGGTAGTCGCCGCTCGGATGGTCAGGAAGCATGGAGGAAGTTCCCCGCCTCGAAGGTGATGGGTGGCGCGTCGGCGTCGAAGCAGACCCCGATCGGGTCGCGGCCCGCGGCGAGCGCGTCGAGCTGCTGCCGCAGCACGCGCCGCACCAGCGCCACGCCTCGATCGCTCGACACCAGGTGCTCTTCCGAGTGCAGCGTGACCGGCCCCTGGCCGACCTGGGCCTCGTAGTCGCCCGGGAAGCGCCGGTGCTCCTCCTCGGTGAGCTCCTCCCAGAGCTTGCCGTTGAGGCGCGAGCGCACGCTCGCGAGCTCGCCCGGGCGCCGCACGCGGCCCGCGGTGTAGATGCGGAAGCTCGTGTCGTCGAGCGGCAGCACCCAGCCGATGGACTCGACGCGCGCGTACTGGGCCACGCGCGGGTTCGGGATCACCCGCAGCGTCGGCAGCACCGCCTCGCTGACCCGGTGGTGCACGGTGCCGTCGGGCAGCCGCCGGTCGGAGGTGGCCTTCACCCCGTGCGCGGTGATCGCCCACGTCACCTCCGGCATGAGGCCCATCTGCGCGGTGAACTGGGGGCCGCTGAACGAGCCGTGCAGGATGGGCACGTGGAGCGTGTCCATCAGGTTCTCGTAGTGCTGGAGCCAGTTGCAGGGGATGACGACCGGCCCGCCGCCCCCGATGCTGCCGGCGTCCGCCTCGAGGCTCTCGCCCGGGTCGAGGCGCTCGAGCGCGTCGTAGCGCGGCAGCGCCGGCTTGCGCTCGGGCGGGCCCAGGTAGGCGAAGAGCAGCCCGTAGCGCTCGACCACCGGGTACCAGGGCTGACGGATGCGGTCGCGCTGCCGCCCGCCGTCGGGCTCGCACGGCTGCTCGAGGCAGTGGCCCGCCACGTCGAAGAGCCAGCCGTGGTAGCAGCAGCGGATACCGCGCTCCTCCACCCGGCCGTAGTAGAGGGTGGTGCCGCGGTGGGCGCAGCGGGCGGTCACCAGGCCCGGCCGCCCGCC
>DATFAJ010000075.1:0-14801 GCA_035254745.1 Candidatus Methylomirabilota bacterium
GCTGGTGGACGAGCAGGTGCGCGGCGGGGTGGCCCACGGCATCGGCGACGCGCTCTTCGAGCACTGCATTTACGACGAGCAGGGCCAGCTCTTGACCACCACCATGATGGACTACCTGGTGCCGATGGCCCCCGAGCTGCCCGACATCGGGGTGGCCCACGTCGAGACGCCGACCGCCTACTCGGAGGGCGGCTTCAAGGGAGCGGGCGAGGGCGGCGTCGCGGGCGCCCCGGGCGCCGTCCTCAACGCGGTCAACGACGCGCTCAGCCCGTTCAAGGCCCGCGTCACCCGCGTCCCGATGACCCCCGAGGTGATCCTGCGCGCTCTCGGCAAGTTGTAGAGGGCCTCTCCACCTCATCTCCCTCTCCCTCTTGGGGAGAGGGCAGGGTGAGGGGCAGCAGGGCGAAGGGCGGCCAGGCCTACACGCCGAGATACCGCCGCCGCGCCTCCGCGTCACCGGCCAGGTCCCGCGACCGGGCCTCGTGCTTGATGGTCCCCTTCTCGATCACGTACACGCGCGAGGTGGCCTCGAGCGCGAGCCGCGTGTTCTGCTCCACCAGCAGCACCGCGACCCCCTGGCGCTGGATCTCGGTGATGGTCCGGCCGATGGTCTCCACGAAGGCGGGCATGAGCCCCTCGGTGGGCTCGTCGATGAGCAGGAGCTTCGGGCTCGTGCCGAGGCTCCGCGCCATCGTGAGCATCTGCTGCTCGCCGCCGCTGAGGTTCTTGCCCTTGTTGGAGAGTCGGTCCGCGAGCGGCGGGAAGAGCTCGAGCACCCGCGCGACGTACTCGTCCATGTGCCGGCCACCGTCGGTGGTGAGACGCGCCATCTTGAGGTTCTCGTAGACGCTCAGGTTCGGGAAGATCCGCCGCTCCTCCGGCACGTAGCCGATGCCCGCCTGCACGATGCGGTGCGGGGGCAGGCCGGTGATGTCGTCGCCGTTCCACGTGATGCGCCCGCGCCGCGCGCGCACCACCGCCATGATCGTCTTGAGGGTGGTGGTCTTGCCCGCTCCGTTGCGCCCGAGGAGCGCGACCGCCTCGCCCGGGCCGACGGTGAGCGACACGCCCTGGAGCACGTGGCTCAGCCCGTAGTAGGCGTCGACGCCCTCGACCCGGAGCATGGCGGGGCTCAGTCCCTCAGGTAGACCCGCCGCACGTCCGCGTTCTCGCGGATCTCGGCCGGGCTGCCCTCGGCGAGGATCTCGCCGTAGTTGAGCACGGTGATGCGGTCGGAGATCCCCATCACCACCTCCATGTCGTGCTCCACCACCACGATGGTCACGTGGCCGGCCAGGCGGCGCACGAAGGCGGCGGTGCGCTGGGTCTCGTCGGGGCTCATGCCCGCGGTGGGCTCGTCGAGCAGGAGGAAGTCGGGGTCGGTGGCGAGCGCGATGCCGATCTCGAGGTAGCGCTGCTCGCCGTGGGAGAGCTCGCTGGCCCGCGCGTGCCGCTTGGGCGCGAGCCCGAGGTGGCGGAGGATCTCCTCGGCCCGCGCGTTGACCGCGGCGAGCGAGTCCGCGTTGCCCCAGAACCGGTAGTGGGTGACGCGGGACTGGGCCGCGATGCGGACGTTCTCGAACACCGTGAGGTCGCCGAAGATGTTGGTCACCTGGTAGGAGCGCGCGATGCCGAGGCGGGAGACCGCGTGGGCGGGCAGGCCGGTGATGTCGCGCCCCTTGAACAGGACGCGTCCGGCGGACGGGGGCAGCACCCCGGTCAGCAGGTTGAAGAACGTGGTCTTGCCCGCCCCGTTCGGTCCGATGACCGAGCGCAGCTCCCCGGCCCGCACCTGGAAATCGACCCGGTTGACCGCGGTGAGCCCCCCGAAGGTCTTGCTGAGCCCGCGGCTCTCGAGCAGGCGCCCGTCGGCGGCGCCCGCGCGGGCGCCCGCCTTCACGAGCCGCTCCGGCTCGGGCGGCCCGCTCTCGGCCGGGTCGGCGGGCACGGGACGACGGCGGGCGACCAGCCGGGCGAGGGTGCCCGCGATGCCGTCGGGCAGGAACAGCACGATCAGCACGAACGCCCCTCCGACGAAGACCTCCCAGTACTCGAGGTGCTTGCTCAGGAAGTCGCGCATCCAGATGAAGACGCCGGCGCCCACGAACGGGCCGAGCAGGGTGCCGGTCCCGCCGAACAGGGTCATGATCAGGACCGAGCCCGACATCTGCCAGTGGATGTTTTCGATCGGCACGAACTCCAGCACCACCGTGAGGAGGGCGCCGGCCAGCCCCGAGAAGAGCCCCGAGATCGCGAAGGCCGCGAGCCTCACCCGGCGGGTGTCGAACCCGCACGCCGCCGCGCGCGTCTCGTTGGCCTTGACCGCGCGCATCACCCGCCCGAGGGGCGAGCGCAGCAGGTGGCGGATCGCCAGCATCGCGAGGAAGATTGCGATCGCGATCACGTAGTAGCGGGTGATCGGCCGCTTCGACAGCCGCCAGCCCAGCGGCTCGCTCAGGTAGAGGATCGGCAGGTTCCCGAGCCCGTCGGTGCCGCCGGTCACCGGCGTCCACATGAGCACGACGTAGTAGAAGACCTGCGAGAGCGCCAGGGTGAGCATGGCCAGATACACGCCGCGCTTTCGCAGGACCAGGAGGCCCAGGATCAGCGACGTGAGGAGCCCGCCGACCGCCCCCGCCAGGATGCTCAGCTCGATCGGGAGACGGTAGCGGGCCAGGAGGATGCCGGTGACGTAGGCGGCCACCCCGAGGAAGGCGGAGTGCCCGAGCGAGAGCACGCCCGCGTGGCCGAGGAGCACGTCGTAGGCCAGCGCGAAGAGCCCGAACACCAGGACCTCGGTGAGCAGGCCGAGGTAGAACGGGGTGTAGTCCGCGTACAGCGGCGCGGTGGCCAGCACCGCGGCGGCGAGGAGAAGGCCTCTCACTCCTCGGACATCCCCTCCTGACCGAAGAGACCCCGCGGCCGCACGAGCAGCACCAGGGCCATCGCGAGGTAGATGACGACGTCGGCCAGGACGTCGTAGACCATGCCGGTGAGCGCGAGGGTCTCCCCGATCAGGAGCCCGCCCGCCACGACGCCGAGGAACGTGCCCATGCCGCCCACCACCGTGACGATGAAGCACTCGATGAGCACGAGACCGCCCATCTCGGGGGCCACCGCCACCAGCGGCGCGGTGATCACGCCCGCGAAGGCGGCCAGCGCGGCCCCGAGCGCGTAGGTGATGGTCCAGGTGCGGGCCACGTTGATGCCGAGGAGCTGCACCATGAGGTTGTCGCTGGTGCCGGCCCGGATCACGAGGCCCAGGTTTGTCCGGTTGAGCAGGAGCCACAGCAGCGGCATCAGCACCGCGGTCACGACCAGGATGAACACCCGGTACGCGTGCACGTCGATGGCCCCCAGCCGGAACAGCGAGCCGGTCAGCGCGGCGGGCACCGCGAACGGCTTGCCCGGCCGGCCGAAGGTCATCCGCACCAGGTCCGGGATCATGATGGCGAGCCCGTAGGTCACCAGCACCCCCGCGAAGTTCGCGTTCCGGGTCCCGTAGATGCGCTTGAGGACCCCGCGCTCGACGAGGACGCCGACGAGGCCGACCGCCGCCGGCGCGGTCAGCAGGGCGAGCCAGAAGCTCCCGGTGAGCTGGATGGTCAGCCAGCCCGCGTAGGCCCCCAGCATGTAGAAGATCCCATGGGCGAAGTTGATGATGCCCATGAGCCCGAACACGATCGACAGCCCGAGCGCGACCAGGATCAGGATGCAGCCGTTCACCAGCCCGATGAAGAGCTGCGTGTACCAGATCTCGAGCGGAAACCCGAAGAGCGTCAGATCCGCCGGGCTCTCAGATCTGCTGACTCAGCGGCTTCTTCGGGTCGAAGCCCTCGCCCTCGCACGACTCGGAGGTCGTCTCGCCACTCACGCTCTGCACGATCTCGAAGAAGTCCCACGGGTCCTTCATGGCGGAGGCCGACTTCCCGCGGCACAGGAACACCTCTTGACTGTTCACGTGGTCGCAGGCGCGGATCTGCTCGGGGCCCTTGAGATGCTGGAACTTGCGCCCCTCGAGGGCACGGGTGACCTTGTCGGTCTCGAGCGACTTGACCTCGTTCGCGGTCTCGAGCAGCAGGCGCACCGTCGAGTAGGTGGACGCGGTGTAGCCGGAGGGCGCGCGCTTGCGGAGCGCCATGTGCCGGTCGTAGTAGCGCTTGGCGGCCGGGAACTTGTCCTTCAGGTGCCAGTACCACGGCATGCCCGAGTAGAAGTTCTCGTAGACGCCCGCGCCGGCCGCCTCCGCGAAGGTGAGCTCGGTGATGGAGTGGATGACCCGCGCCTGCTTGGCGAGCCCGAACTCCTGCACCTGCTTGGCGCACGCCACCTGGTCGGCGGCCCACGTGGTGATGAAGACCACGTCGGCCTTGGCCGCCGCCACCTTGGGCAGGAACGGCAGGAAGTCGCGGGTGCCGAGCGGGGCCCACGTCACCCCGGTCCAGTCCGCCCCCACCTGCTTGGCCACCAGCGAGTAGGCCCGCTCGAACATCTGGGGCCACGAGTAGTTGTTGGCCAGCATGTGCCACTTCTTGCCCATCTTCTGCGCGTCGACGAAGTGGGCGGCGGCGGCGGCGGTCTGGTAGGGCGTGAGGTTGTTGCCGAACTGGTACTTGCACATCTTGCCCTTGACGGTCAGGAAGTTCTGGCCGAAGAAGCTCACGATGACGTCGTTCTTGCAGCCGACCTCCGCCATCGCGATGCCCTCGAAGCCCACGATCGCGCCGACCAGGAACGCCGCCTTCTCCACCTCGATCAGCTCGGTGGCCTTGCGCTTCGCGACCTCGGGCTTGAACTCGGAGTCGCGGATGACCGTCTCGACCTTGCGGCCCATCACGCCCCCCGCCGCGTTGACGTCCTCGACCGCGATCTGGGTCGCGGCGAGCATCTCCTGCGCCTCGAGCGCCATCGGCCCCGTCATCGGCACCACCACCCCGAGCTTGATCGCCTGCTGGCCGAGGGCGAGACGGTTGACGAAGGGGAATCCGGAGACCGCGGTGGCCGCGCCGGCTCCCGCGAGGGTCTTGAGAAGCGTTCGCCGCGTGGTCGGACTCATCGTGGTCCCTCCGCTGTGAGGTGCGAGATGTCCCGCTGACGCCGACCGCTTATAACACGCGCGGGCCGGCGGCGTCCACTCCCGGAGCCCGGCGCGCCTGTGGTAGGCTCCGCGGGGAGATCGGCCGTGTCCACGACCCTGCACTTCGGCCTCATCCTCGCCCTCACCATCCGGGGCCTCGCGGTGACGTCGTACGAGACCATGCGCCGCGTGGCGTCGCAGGCGGAGGAGCTCGGCTTCGACTCGATCTGGCTCTGCGATCACTTCCTCACCCTCGCGCCAGACGCCTACGCGGAGGACGCCGGGATCGCGGCGGGCGCCGGCCCCGGGCCCCGCGCGGAGGAGCCGCGCTCGATGCCGCTGCTCGAGTGCTGGACCGCCCTCTCCGCGCTCGCGCGCGACACGCGCCGCCTCCGCCTCGGCACCAGCGTGCTCTGTCACTCGTACCGCTCGCCCGCGGTGCTCGCCAAGATGGCCGCCACCCTCGACGTGATCAGCGGGGGACGGCTCGACCTCGGCCTGGGCGCGGGCTGGTTCGAGCAGGAGTACCGCGCGTACGGCATCCCCTTCCCGCGCATCGGGGAGCGGATCGATCAGCTCGGCGAGGGCGTCGAGATCATCCGGCGCATGTGGACGGAGCCGCGGCCCGCATTCAAGGGCCGGCACTACGCCATCGACGGCGCGGTGTGCGATCCGCCGCCCATCCAGCGGCCGCACCCGCCGATCTGGATCGGCGGGGAGGGCGATCGGATCCACCGCCTCGCTGCGCGCGCCGCCGACGGGGTCAACGTGCGCTGGTGGGGTCCGGAGCGGATCGCGGCGCGGGCCGGCTACCTCGACGCCGCGTGCCGGGAGTTCGGCCGGGACCCGCGCGGCCTCGCGCGCTCGGTCACCGCGCTCCTCGTTCCGGATCGCGACGCCGGGCGGGCCGCCGCCACTCGCGAGCGCTTCGCCGGGATCCCGGCCGAGGGACACGTGGCCGGGACCCCCGAGCAATGCGTGGCCCGGATCCGCCGGTACGTCGAGCACGGCGTGCGCCACTTCCTGTTCACGATCCCCGACGTCGGCTCGAGCGCGGGACTCGAGCTGGCCGGGCGCGAGGTGCTCCCGGTCCTGCGCCGGGAGCTCGCGGAGGAGACCCGATGAAGCCAGACGAGCGTCGCCCGTATCTGGAGCCCACCCGACTCATCGACTCGGATAACGCCGACGTCGTCGCCCAGGCCCGTCGCCTCACCGAGGGCTGTACCAGCGAGCGCGAGAAGGTCGAGCGCATCTACTACTTCGTGCGCGACATGCCCTACGACATCCTCGCCGCGTTCCGCGATCTCGCAGAAGGGCGGAGCCGCGCGAGCGACGTGCTCCGGGCCGGCCACGCGTTCTGCATGGGCAAGGCGAGCTCGTTCGTGGCGCTGTGCCGGGCCGCCGGGGTGCCGGCCCGCATCGGCTTCCAGCAGCTCCACTGCCCGGACAAGCCGTTCATGTCCGAGGAGGTTCGCCGCCTCTGGGGCGACCGCACGCTGCCCCGCCACTCCCTCGGGGAGGCCTACCTCGACGGCAAATGGCTGAAGCTCGACGCGACGATCGACGCGGCGACCGCCCTGGCGAAGGGGCGCCCCTACACCCGGCAGTTCGACGGGGAGCACGACATCCCCACCGTGGAGGGGCCGATTCTCGCAGATCTGGAGAGCCACGCCGACTACCCGGCCGACGTCGCCGCGTGGTACGAGACCATGGCTCGCGAGGTGGTGCGGGCCCTCCGCGAGGCCGACACGCGGGCGCGCGTCGCGGCGGACGACGCGCTCTGGAGCGGCCCGCCGGCGGCGGGACGCGACCGGGCGCCCTGAGCCGACGATCAGCGGGGGCGGACCGCGACCGCCCCGGCCGGCTCGCGCCGCCGCAGCGCCTCGGGATCCTCGAGCCCCAGCCGGCGCACCGAGATCTCGGCGCGGTCCTGCATGCGGGCGTCGCTCGCGTCCAGGTTGCGGGTGAAGCAGCAGAACTCGAGCTGCAGCCCGTTCGGGTCCTTGAAGTAGATGGACTTGGCCCAGTCGTGGTCGACCACCTCGGTGACATCGACGCCCTTGGCGAGCAGCTCGTGCCGCTTGTCCTCGAGCGCCGCCTCGGAGCCGGCCTCGAACGCGAAGTGATAGAACACGCTCGGCACCCCGAGGCCGCGGTTGATCCCCGCGTCGTAGGCGGCGGGCACCCCCGGCACCCCCCGCGCCTCCATGAAGGCGATGAGCTGGTCGCGCCCGGTGTCGAAGAAGACGTGGCGGATCTGCCCGCCCTCCTTGATCCGGATGACGTCGCAGCGGACCGCCTTGAACCCGAGGACGTTCTCGTAGAAGTCCCGGGTCCGATCGAGGTCGAGGGTCGAGAGGCCGACGTGCGAGAAGCCCTTGTGGGACATGGCGTATCCTCCTCCGGAGTGGCGTCAGACCGCGGGGGATACAGTACCGCGCCGTGCTATCATCCGCCACACGAGGAGGGACCCCCATGCCCAAGATCAAGCACATCGCGCTCTCGACCCAGGACGTCGACAAGACCGCCGCCTTCTACGTCAACGTGTTCGGGATGAAGCAGATCGCCCGCATCGACAGTCCCAACGCCCGGGGGTACTACCTGAGCGACGGGGACCTGAACCTGGCGATCCTCAACTTCAAGAACGACGCGGTCGCCGGGGTCGAGCGCGGGAAGGACTGGAGCGGCATCCACCACATCGGATTCCAGGTGGAGAGCCTCGAGGCGATCGCGGAGAAGCTCGCCGCCGCCGGCTCCGAGCCGCGCCACGACGTCAACGAGGCCCTCGGCGTGGGGCCCGGCTACGAGCGCCACGGCAACGTCGAGGTCAAGTACAGCGGCCCCGACGGGGTCATGGTCGACGTGTCCGAGACCGGCTGGGTCGGGACCTCGGGCTTCAGCGCGTAGCTCGCGGCCGAAGACTCCGCCCCGCGCTCGAGCGTAGCTCCCCGGCGGCGCCCCGCCCGCGTAACATCCGGGCGATCCGGCGCCGCCGGCTTCGCGCTCACGATCCGCTCCCGCCCCCGAGGCCCTGGCTCAGGCGACGGGGGCGGGCTCCGCCGCGTACAGATAGCACGCCACTTCATGGGTGGCGCCGACCGGCACCAACCGCGGCGGCACCTCCGCGCAGCGGGGCATGGCGAACGCGCAGCGGGTGCGGAACCGGCAGCCGGACGGCGGGTCGATCGCGTTCGGCGGATCGCCCGCGATCGGCAGGCGGTCCATCCGCCGGTCCGGGTCCATGCTCGGCGCGGAAGCGAACAGCGCCTGGGTGTAGGGGTGCTTCGGGGACTGGGCGAGCGCCTCCGCGGTCCCGGTCTCCACCACCTCCCCGAGGTACATGACCAGCACCCGGTCACTGACGTACTCGATGACGTTCAGGTCGTGCGAGATGAACACGTAGGTGAGCGCCCGCTCGCTCTTGAGATCCTGCAGGAGGTTCAGCACCTGGGCCTGGACCGACTTGTCGAGCGCGGACACCGGCTCGTCGAGCACCAGCAGCCGGGGGTCGAGCACGAGGGCGCGCGCGATGTTCACCCGCTGCCGCTGCCCGCCGCTCAGCTCGTGGGCGTAGCGCCGGCCGTGGAGCCCCGGATCGAGCCCGACCCGCCCCAGCATCGCGCAGGCCCGCTCGCGCGCCTCCCGCCGCGGGGTGCCGTGCACCAGCAGGCTGAACGCGATCGCGTCCTCGATCGTCAACCGTGGATTCAGCGACGCGTAGGGGTCCTGGAACACGAGCTGCATGTCGCGGCGCAGCCGCTTCATCCGCGACGGCGACGCCGCGCGCACGTCCTCGCCGTCGAAGCGGAGGACACCGGCCTCCGGCTCGATCAGGCGCAGGATGACCCGCGCGAGCGTCGACTTGCCGCAGCCCGACTCCCCCACGATGCCGAGGGTCTCGCCGGGGGCCACCTCGAACGACACGTCGTCCACCGCCCGCACCCAGGCCCGCGTGCGCTGCAGCACCCCGCCGCGCAGAGGAAAGTGCTTGCGCAGGCCGCGCGCCTCCAGCAGGGGCCGGCTCACCCGCGGATCTCCATGGCGTCGCGTAGCCCGTCGGACAGCAGGTTGAACGCCATCGACGTGACGAAGATGGCGAGGCCGGGCAGCGCGGGCACGATCGCGTTGACGTAGATCGACTGGCGCAGGGTGTTCAGCATGAGGCCCCACTCCGCGGCCGGCGGCGTGACCCCCAGGCCGAGGAAGGACAGGCCCGCCGCGAGGATGATCGAGAGCGACACCTGGGTGCTCGCGAACACCAGGATCGGCCCGAGCACGTTCGCCAGGAGGTGGTGCCGGACGATGGCGCGGACGCCCGCGCCGCTGGCGCGGGCCGCCGCGATGTACTCGAGGCCCTTCACCTGCACGGTGGCCGACTCGGCGACGCGCACGACCCGCGGCACGAAGACGATCGACAGCGAGATGAGGGTGTTGGCGAGCCCGGGCCCGAGGGCCCCGGAGATCGCGATCGCCAGCAGCACCGCCGGGAAGGCGTAGAAGATGTCCATCGTGCGCATGATCAGCGTGTTCGTGATCCCGCCCACGTAGCCGGCCGCCACCCCGAGGCCGGCGCCGAGCACGAGCGCGACCAGCACCGGGGTGAGCCCGGCCACCAGGGTCATGCGGCCGCCCCACAGCAGGCGGCTCAGCATGTCGCGCCCCTGCTCGTCCGTCCCGAGCACGTGCCCGGGCGCGCCCACCTCCGCCAGGCGCAGCCGGATCGACCCCGCGCTCGGATCGTACGGGGCGATCCACGGTGCCAGCACCGCGGAGAGCGCGATGAGCAGCAGCACCCCGCCGGCCAGGAGGGTGGCCCGATCGCGCGAGAGGCGCCAGCCCACCGTCCGCCAGTAGGACATCGGCGTCACCGCGACCACGGGGGCCTCCCCCAGCGCGACGGAGACCGCCATCAGTGGCGCGCGATCCGCGGGTCGATCAGGGTCTGCAGCAGGTCGACCGCGAGGTTCAGCAGCACGAAGAACGTCGCCAGCACCAGGATCACGCCCTGCAGGACCGGGATGTCCCGCTGGAAGATCGCCAGGTTCAACAGGTAGCCGGTGCCGGGCCACGAGAAGACCGCCTCCACCAGCACCGAGCCGCCGAGCTGGAAGCCGAACTGCAGGCCGAGCACGGTGAGGATCTGCGGGGCCGAGTTCTTGACCACGTGCGCGAACACCCGCCGGGCGCCCAGCCCCTTGGCCCGCAGGGCGAGCACGAACTCCTGGTTCAGGATGTCCAGCGCGGCCGACCGCACCACCCGGGTGATGACGCCGAGCGGGATGAGGGCCAGGGCCACGGTGGGCAGCACGATGTGCCGCAGGTACTCCACCACCCCCGGATCATTCGCCGCCCCCATGGCCGGCAGCCAGTTGAGCTGCACGGAGAACACGATGATGAGGATGATCCCGGCCCAGTAGTGCGGCACCGAGACTCCGACCACCGCGACGGCGCTGGCCAGCTTGTCGAGGGCGCGCCCCTGCCGGAAGGCGGCCAGCAGCCCCATGGCCATCCCGAGCACGAACGCGAGCAGCGACGACGACAGCGCGAGCACGAGGCTGTTGGCCAGGGCGTCGCGGACGTCGAGGATCACCGCGCGCCGGGTGGCGACCGACTTGCCGAGATCGCCCTGGGCCACCCGCCCGAGCCAGACCAGGTACTGCACCGGGAGCGGCCGGTCGAAGCCGTAGGCGCGCTTGGTCGCCTCGATCTCGGCCTGGCTGGACTCGGCCGGCATCACCGCCGAGATCGGATCGCCCGGGGCCAGGTGCACCATCGCGAACACGATGATGCTGGCCCCCAGCAGCGTCGGGATCGCGAGCAGCAGACGCCGGCCGACGTAGACCCACACGAACGGGCGCTACCTCACCGACACCGCGGTCAGGTCCACGAACCAGCTCTGGGGCTGCACGAAGCCCTTCACCTTGGGCGACAGCGCCCGCGGGTTCTGGTCGTGCACCACGAAGATCCACGGCGCGTCGTCGACCACGATCTCGTGCAGCCGGGCGAGGATCTGGTCCTGCTTGGCCACGTCGAAGGTCCGCTCCGCCTCGTCGATGAGCTTGTCCGCCTCCGGATTGATGTAGGGCATCGTGTTGACCGCGAACGGCACCACCGCCTTGCTGTGGAAGAACCGGCCGAATCCGCTCCACGGCTCGAGGAAGTTCCAGGAGATGTTCCAGGCGTTGAGGCCCTCGTTCTCCGGTGTCTTGAAGCCCGCGCGCCAGCGGGTCAGCAGGGTGTTCCACTCCACCGGCTGCAGCTCGACGTCGATGCCGACGTCCTTCAGGTTCTTCTGGATCAGCTCGTTCATCGCGAGCGGCAGCATCTGGCCCGAGCCGGAGGTCGAGATCAGGTGCACCGCCTTCGCGGGCCGCTTGCTCCCGTCGAAGCCGGCCTGGCGCAGCAGCTCCTTGGCCTTCGCCGGGTTGTAGTCGTAGGTCTCCTTCGGCTTGCCGAACCACGGGTGGCCCTTGTAGACCACGCCGGTGGCCGGGATGCAGGTGTCGTGCAGCAGGCTCTTGCAGATCCCCACCCGGTCGATGGCGTAGTTGGCCGCCTTGCGCACGAGCTTGTTGCTCCAGGGCTCCTTGTCCAGCCGCAGGGTGTGCGTCCAGTTGTGCGGATAGCTGTTCAGCGTGATCGTGAAGCCGCTCCCCTTCAGCTGGGGGATCGAGTCCGGCGGCGGCACCTCGATCCAGTCGACCTGCCCGCTGCGCAGCGCGGCCAGCCGGGTGGTCGGCTCCGGCATCGGGAGCAGCACCAGCTTGTCGATCTTGGGCCGGCGCTTGGCGTCCCAGTAGGTCTTGTTCGCCTCGAGCTCGAGCCGCTCGCGGGGCACGAACTTGGTCACCCGGAAGGGGCCGGTGCCCGAGGGCTGCTCGGCGAACTTGCGCCAGTCCTTGACCTTCTGCCACTGGGTCGGGGACACGATCAGCATGTAGCAGATCTGGTACGGCACGAAGCTGGTCGGCTTGTTGGTCTCGAACTCGACGGTGTAGTCGTCGATCTTGGTGACCCCGACGAGCGAGGCGAGCCGGAAGCCCACCTGCCCGGAGCCGTAGGGATCGAAGTGGGGCGCGTCCTTCTTCTTGATCGACTCGAACGTGAAGACCACCGCGTCCGCGTTGAACGGGCTGCCGTCGTGGAACGTGACGCCCTTGCGCAGCTTGAACACCCACCGGGTCGGCGCGTCCTTCCGCACCTCCCAGGACTCCGCGAGGCCCGGCACCAGCTGCGCGAGGCGGTCGCCGCGAGTGAGGTCCCACGCGATCAGCGGCTCGTAGATCTGGTAGCCGATGAAGCGGAAGCCCTCGAAGCCGTTGTCGGTCTGGCCGCCGGTGTAGGGGATGTCGCTGGCGGTCATGCCGATCCGCAGCGTGCCCTGGGCGTGAGCCGGTCCGGTCGGCGAGAGCGGGAACACGAGGGCGAGGAGCAGGATGACCATGCGTCTCATGACGATCCTCCTAGGCGACGAGGTGGCAGCGGGCGGCGTGGCCGGGGGCCACGGGGTGGAAGGAAGGCGCGGTGGTCGTGCACGTCCCGAGCGCGACCGGGCACCGGGGCGCGAAGGCGCAGCCGGGCGGCAGCGCGGCCAGGTTGGGCGGCGCGCCGGTGATCGGGACGAGCGGGCGGCCCTTCTGGCCGCGGCGCACCGTGGCCTGCATCAGGCCGGTGGTGTAGGGATGCGCGGGGCCGCGGAACAGGTCGCGGATGGAAGCCTGCTCCACGATACGTCCGGCGTACATCACCGCCGCGTCGTCCGCGATCTCCGCCGCGACCCCGAGGTCGTGGGTGACGAAGATGACGGCCAGGTCGAGCCGCTTCTGCAGGTCGCGCAGGAGCCAGAGGATCTGCGCCTGCACCGTGACGTCCAGCGCGGTGGTCGGCTCGTCGGCGAGGAGCAGGGCCGGCTCGCACGCGAGCGCGATCGCGATCATCGCCCGCTGGCGCATGCCCCCGGAGATCTCGTGCGGGTAGCTCGCGAGGCACCGCTCCGGCGACGGCACCTGGACCAGGTCGAGCAGCTCCCGCGCGCGACGGCGCGCCGCCGCGCGGTCGAGGCCGCGGTGCTGCGCGAGGGTCTCCGCGATCTGCCCCCCGATGGTGTAGACCGGATCGAGCGCGGTCATCGGCTCCTGGAACACGAGGGACACCACGCCGCCGCGCAACGCCTCGCGCGCGCGCCCGTCGAGTCGGTTGACGTCGCGCCCGTTCACCAGCACCTCGCCGCCGACCCGCGCGTGCGCGCCCTGGTGCAGGCCGAGGATCGCGCGCAGGGTGACGCTCTTGCCGGAGCCCGACTCGCCCAGGAGCGCGAGCACCCGGCCCGCCTCGAGCGAGAAGGTGACGTCGTTCACCGCGCGCACCACGCCGTCGCGCGTCTCGAACGCCACGCTGAGGTCGCGGACGGTCAGTAAGGCCATGCGGTCTGTCCCCCAGGTGGCGGCGATCATAGCGGGATTGCCGATCGAGCGCCACCGGAGGCGGGCAGATTCAAAGCGGCGCCGACGGCGGCCTCTGCTCAGAAACGGGTCGCCGGAACGTGGTACTCTCGCTTCCGCGTAGCCGAAGGAGGATCTCTCCCATGCCGACCAGGACCTGCTTCCTTCTCGTTCCCTTCCTGCTCTGGAGCCTCGCCGGCTGTGCCCGACCGGCCGTCACCCCCGGGCTGGTCTGCGTGCCCGCGGGCCAGCCGCCGCCCTACGCGGCGGCCGGGAGCTGGTACTGCCAGGAGGTGTCGGTCAGCGTGCGCGAGCCGGGCCCGCAGCTCGTCCAGCATCGCACCGGGCAGTTCGCGGATCTGATCGTGAGCGCGGTGGGACGCTGCCCGGAGCGACCGGGCCAGTTCGCCCCGAGCGTCACGGTCAAGAACATCGGCCCCGTGCCCGCGGGGGCCTTCAACGTGGCCATCGACGTCGGCGTCTTCGACCGCGGCGGCTCTCCGGTGGCGTCCACCGCCGCGGTCGTCCGCGTCGCCGGCCTCGCCGCGGGCGCGGAGAGCGCCCTCGCGCTCGACCGCATGCCGGGGGTGATGCTCCGCGCGGGGGACCGGCTCACCGTCTCCGCGATCGCCGATCCGCAGCAGGTCCCGGGCGGGCCTCCCAATGTGTTCGGCGAGGTCCTCGAGCTGGACGAGACCAACAACGGCGCGGTGCAGAACTGCGCCGTGCCGGGCTGAGGCGGCGCGAACCGCGGGCGAAGGCGACGCGCTGGGGGAGGGCGACCGACCGCTCCTCCGGCGTGGGCCCGGCTACTGCTACTGCGGTCTCGCCGGGCGAGCCGCGAAGTCCCGGCGCAGATCGCGCCGGTCCCCATGCACGTCGCGCTCGTCCGCGCGCCGGTCCTGCTTGTCCCGATGGAGATCGCCCACGTCCGCGCGCCGATCCTGTCGATCGTGGTGAAGATCCCGGAGATCTGCCCGGCGATCCTTGAGACCCGTGCGCAGGCTGCTCCGCGTCTTCCGTAGGTTCTCGCGCGCGGCCTTGACCGCATTGGGGTCGCCGGACTTGTAGGCGTCGCGCAGCTGCTGGCGCGCGCCGCGGAGCGCGGTGCGATCCTGCTGGATGCCCTGCGTGTCCTTGCCGATGTCCTGCTTGTCGCTCCGGATGTCCCGGGTGTCCTGGCGAATGTCCTGCCGATCTTCGCGCACATCCTGGGCCTTGGCGGGTGACACCGAGAGCCCGGCTACCGCGACGACCGCGCACGTGGCGATCATCGTCCAGCT
>DATFAJ010000076.1:0-2703 GCA_035254745.1 Candidatus Methylomirabilota bacterium
GCGTCGCCCCAGATGTCCAACGAGGACCTCTTCGCGCTGCAGCGGGTCGCGGCCCAGCTCGGGATCGGCGCGGTCGACCACCGGGTGCCGCCGCGGGTGCCCGGCGACGAGGACAACCTCCTCATCCGCGCGGACAAGAACCCCAACCGGCGGGGCGCCGAGCTGATCGGGCTCGGCCAGGCGGACGGCCACGCGATCCTGGAGGGGGCACGCCAGCGGCGGGTCAAGCTCCTGTGGATCTTCCAGCACGATCTCCTCGACTCGGGCTGGCCCCAGGCCGACGTCACCGCGGCCCTGGCCGGCGCCGAGACGGTGGTCTTCCAGGGCCCGAGCGCGAACGCGACCAGCGCGGGCGCGCACCTGGTGCTGCCCAGCGCGGCCTACGTCGAGCGCGAAGGCACCTTCACCAACTTCCAGGGGCGCGTGCAGCGCTTCCGGACGGTGGCGGAGCCGCTCGGCGAGGCGCTGGCGGACTGGAGCATCCTGGGCCGGGTCGGCCGCGCGCTCGGCGGCGCGGACCCGGTCTTCGCCGCGACCCGGGCCGAGCAGGTCTTCGCGGGCCTCGCCGGGCAGGTACCCGCGTTCTCGGGCATGAGCTACCGCGGGCTGCGCGACGCGGGCCAGGCGGTGAAGGCGTGAGCGGCCTCGCGCTCGACCTGCTGCTGCAGGCGATCCCGGTCGGCTTCGTGATGTTCGTGGTGCTGAACTTCGGCGGGCTCCTGACCTGGGTCGAGCGTAAGCAGTCGGCGATCATGCAGGACCGCATCGGGGCCAACCGGGCGTCCATCTCCATCCTCGGCTTCCGCATCCGCATCCTGGGTCTGCTCCACCCGCTGGCCGACGCGGTGAAGATGCTGACCAAGGAGGACTTCACCCCCGCGCGCGCGGACGTGCTGATGTTCAAGCTCGCCCCGTTCGTGTCGGTCTTCTTCGGCCTCGCCGCGTTCGCGTCGATCCCGTTCGGCGACACGCTCCAGATCATGGGTCGCGAGATCCAGCTGCAGGCGGTGACCCTCAACGTGGGCATCCTCTACGTGCTGGCCATGATCTCGCTCGGGGTCTACGGGCTCATGATGGCGGGCTGGGCGTCGGCCAACAACTACGCCCTGCTGGGCGGTCAGCGCGCGGCCGCCCTCATGATCTCGGCCGAGGTCGCGATCGGGGCCTCGATCATGGGCGTGGTCATGGTCTACGGCTCGCTCAACATGCAGGACATCGCGCGCGGGCAGGGCCAGCCGCTGCTGCCGCAATTCTTCGGGGCCTGGATCCCGGCGTGGGGCGTGCTCACCCAGCCCGCCGCGTTCATCCTGTTCCTCACCGCGGGCATCGCCTCCACCAAGCGCATCCCCTTCGACACCCCCGAGGGCGAGTCGGAGATCATCGGCTACTTCGTGGAGTACAGCGGCATGAAGTTCGGCATGTTCGCGATGGCCGACTTCCTCGAGACGGTGGTGATCGCGGGCATGACCACCGCGCTGTTCCTCGGCGGCTGGCAGGTGCCGTATCTCCAGGCCTCGGGCTTCGTCTTCCCGTGGGGGGCGAGCGTGGCGCTGCCGCCCCTGGTGGTGGCCGCGCTCCAGGTCGTCTCCTTCCTCACCAAGGTCGTGGTCATGATCTGGCTCCTCATGCTCATCCGCTGGACACTCCCGCGCTTCCGCTACGACCAGGCGATGCGGCTCGGGTGGCTCGCCCTCTTCCCCCTGTCGGTCCTCAACATTCTCGTCACCGCGCTGGTGCTGCTCGCGGTGGGGAAGGGCTGAGCGGTGGCCTCCTACCAGACCGAGAACACCCCCGCCGATCTGCGCCACTCGAGCCGGCTCAACCTGCGCCAGCGCTTCTACGTGGTGGAGGTGCTGGTGGGGCTCGCCCTGACCGCGCAGCACTTCTTCGGGAACATGTGGCGCCACACCCTGCGGACGGTCTTCCGGAGCAAGAGCGCGCGGGGCGCGGTCACCATCCAGTACCCGGACGAGCGCCGGCCCTACTCGCCCCGGCTGCGCAGCCTGCACCGACTGGTGCGCCGCGAGGACGGCTCGCCGCGCTGCGTGGCCTGCATGATGTGCGAGACGGTGTGCCCGGCCCACTGCATCTACATCGTGGCCACCGAGCATCCGAACCCGGAGATCGAGAAGGTCCCGGAGCGGTTCGACATCGACCTCGGCAAGTGCGTCTTCTGCGGCTACTGCGTCGAGGCCTGTCCCGAGGACGCGATCCGGATGGACACCGGCATCCTGGAGTTCGCGGCCTACGACCGGGCGAGCATGGTCTACACGAAGGACACGCTGCTGGCGCTCGAGCCGGCGCGCGCGGACGGTGCCCCCGCCTCCCCGGTCCCGATCCCCCCGTCCCGGAGACCGGCGTGAGCTTCGTCACCTTCTTCGTCCTGGCCGCGCTGGCCGTCGGCTCGGCGGCGGGGCTGCTCCTGCGCCGCAACCCGATCCACGGCGCCCTGTTCCTCGCGGTCAACCTGGGCACGGTGGCGGCCCTGTTCCTGACCCTGCGGGCCGAGTTCCTGGCCGCGGTGCAGGTGATCGTCTACGCGGGGGCCATCGCGGTGCTCTTCGTGTTCGCGATCATGGTGCTGATCCCCGGCAAGGAGGAGACCGGGCCCGATCCGCTCCGGGGCCCGCGCCTCCTGTCGGTGCCGGTGGTGGCCGTCTTCCTGGCCCTGGTCGCGATCGCGGTGGGCTCGGCCACCCTGGC
>DATFAJ010000077.1:0-3058 GCA_035254745.1 Candidatus Methylomirabilota bacterium
ACCGATGCTGAAGCAGCGAACCTGATCACGTCCGACCACGACGCCTTGCTGGCCCGGCTCAGCTCACCGAGCTTCCGGGAGGCCTCCGCGCGCTTGGCCCGGAGGTCCTTGAGCTGCGCCTGGGCCTTGGCCTTCGCCTCGCCCGTCTCCTGCGCGGCGCGCGCCTCCAGCTCCTTGATCCGGGCGTCCAGGTCGGCGGCCAGCCGCTTGGCGTGGGCCACCGCCTCGTCCTTCTTCTCCACCGAATAGTCCCGGATGGCCTCGCCGGTCTCGGCCGCCTTCTGGCCCACGTCCTTGCCGGTGGTCTGGGGCCAGCCGGGCCGGGCGGGGCCGACCAGCAGGGCGAGGGTCAGCCCGATCACCAGGAACGCGGTCGTCGTGACGTCGCGCATGGGTGGTCTCCTTACGCGCGAGTATAGCGTGGGGCGGCCCGGGGCGAACTTGACAGGCCGCGGGGGCGCGGCCGATGATGGCTCAGGTCACGCGCTCAAGGGAGGGCGCCGCGATGACGACACTGCAACGGGCCGAGGCCGCCGAGCACGCGCTGAGTCAGGAGCTCGACCGGGTGGTGGTGAAATCGGTGCTGTTCACCTCCGGCGAGCGGGATCCTCGCCAGCCGGTCACGCGGCCCCCGGACGACGGTCGGCTCTACATGATGGGTCACGACCCCCGACTACCGAAGATGCCGGACCGGCCGACGCTCTTCGATTTCTTCCGCCTCCGCTTCGGTCCCTCCACGCACCTGATGCAGAGCGCGCGCCTGGCCATGAAGAACGGCGTCGACGAGAAGATCGTCCTCGCGTGCCTGCTGCACGACATCGCCATCGCGGGCTTCATCCGCTCCGATCACGGCTACTGGGGCGCCCAGCTGCTGGAGCCGTACGTCGACGAGGAGGTTGCGTGGGGCATCCGGTACCACCAGGCCCTGCGCTTCTTCCCCGACGAGTCGGTCGGCTACCGGTATCCCGAGCTCTACCTCAAGCTCTTCGGGCCGGACTACGTGCCGGAGCCCCACATCCAGGAAGCCTACCGGTACGCCCGCAACCACAAGTGGTACATGACCTCGCGACTCATCACCGTGAACGACCTCTACGCCTTCGATCCCACCGTGCAGGTGGAGCTGGAGGAGTTCACGGACGTGGTGGGACGCCACTTCCGGCAGCCGAAGGAAGGGCTCGGCTTCGACCAGAGCCCGTCGGCGCACATGTGGCGCACCATCAACTGGCCGACGCGGTACCTGTAACCGCAGGCCGCGCCCTCAGAAGAAGAGGGCGAGGGGGCGCACGCCCAGCTCGAGGAGGCGGAGCTCGGCCAGGTAGGCCTCGAGGTGCTGGCAGACGAACTCCGCCGCGAACGAGCGGGACTCGTCGAGCGGCCCCGCGAACGTGGTGACCCCCGCCCGCGCCTGCCGGTAGTCGATCGCCCGGACCTTCTCCACGATCAAGGGGATCAGCCGCTCGAGCCACGCGCCCCGGGGCGCGTAGAGCGACGGGATTGCCAGCAGCTCGTCCACCTGCCAGGCGTGGGTGACGACGTCGTTGGCGTTGCGCAGGTGGTGGTGATCCGGGCCCAGGATCTCGTCGATCCGGGCGGCCAGCCCGGCATTGCCCGGGGTCGGCCCCGCGAACGCGTGACACGACACGCGCGCGCCGCGACCGCCGTCCCACCGCTCCGCGTGGTCGGCGGAGGTGAGCAGCTCGCGCAGCCAGAGCGCGACCACCGGGGCCAGCGCCCCGCCCTTGCTGTGGCCGGTGATCGCGACGTCGAGCGGACCGGCCGCGGCGCGCGCCTCGGCGGTGAGGAGGCCCAGGAGGTCGAGCCCGGCGTCGTCCGGCGGGGCGGGGACCGAGCGGGGGCGCAGGTTCTCCCAGCGCAGCGCGGTCGCGCGGCGCAGGCGGTCGACCTGGTCGCGCAGCCACATGGTGGGCTCGCTCACCAGCCGCCGCCACGCGGCCTCGATGTCCGCGACCTGACTCTGCATCGCCTCCGGGCCCACCCCGGGCCGGCTGGGCGCGGCCTGCGCCTCGAGCGTGGTGCGCGGCGCGCGCATCGCCTGCAGCTTGGAGAGCCCGAGCGCGGTGCTGGCGGAGATCGCCACCCCTTCGGCGCCGGGCGCGTAGGGCCAGGGCATCGTCGTGCCGACCCAGAAGTCGCCGAGGAGCCAGTCCGAGGCCGCGATCGGGTTGGTGCCGCGGATGGCCACCACGTACCGCGAGGGCTCGCGCCGGCTCTGCACGACGTACATCGCGGCGGCGTCGAAGAGGTCGGGCCCGCTGCGGCTCGTCACCGGGCCCCACACGAGCGTCCACTCGTCGCGAACCGGCGGCAGGGTGTGGAGGCCGTCGAGCAGGGCCTCCCGCACCGACTCGGCGTGCGGCTTCCCGCGCAGGAGGTCGTGGAATCCGCGGTAGGCGAGGCCGGCGAGGGTCAGCATGACCTGATCACCGGTGAAGTTCATGGCGACACCATCGGGCGGCGGCCAACCGCCTGTCAACCCGAAGGTGTCCTTACTCGGTGCGCCCGGGCGACCGGATCAGCGGGCGCCGACGGCCGCGAGGCCGCCGGTCAGGTGCTGGGCGGGGAGGCTCGCCAGGAAGAGGACGACGAAGCCGTCGCTGTCCACCCGCCAGACCACCCCCGAGACCTGCAGCGCGCGGCCCTCGGGCGGCACCATGTGCAGCTGCACCGGCGTGCCGGGCTGTAGCGTGCCGCGGGGGCGCAGCTTGGCTCCGTGGGCGCTCAGGTCGACGGTGTGATGGCGGACCCGGTGCGGGCCGGACTTGATCCAGACCGTCCACGACACTCCGGCCCGGGGCTGGCGACGACGCGATCGATGATGCTTCGGAGGAGTCATGATCCAGGTCCCGGAGCAAGGGTCGCGCCAGGGTCGGGGGCCCGCGGAATCGGGAGGTTAGGGATGAGGCCGCGGGCCCGGACCAACGAACTTCGTCACGTCGCTACCCGGATCGGAGCCCGGCACGAGCCGCCCCGCAGAATCTCCGCGACGTTTCTTCCCGGTCGCGGGTCTGCTCAGGCTTGCCGCGGCGGCAGCGAGGTG
>DATFAJ010000078.1:0-5007 GCA_035254745.1 Candidatus Methylomirabilota bacterium
GGCATCAACGCGGTGGCGGTGGCGCGCGACATGGGCGCGGAGACCATCATCGTGATCGACCGGCTCGCGCCGCGGCTCGCCCTCGCCAAGGCCTTCGGCGCCGACCACACCATCAACGCGACCGAGATCTCGTCCGCGGACAAGCGGGTCGATGCGGTGAAGGCGCTGACCGACGGCTTCGGGGCCGACGTGGTCGCCGACTTCGTGGGCTACGCCGACGTGATCCCGGAAGGCCTGCGGATGCTCCGCGGGGGCGGGTGCTACCTCGAGGTCGGCAGCATCTCCCCGGGCAACGTCTTCTCCTACGACGCCACCGCGCTGGTGCGGGGCAGTGTCGGGCTGGTGGCCACCTCGAACTACTCGCCGTGGGCGCTCGAGCAGTCGCTGTCGTTCATGAAGCGCAACGTGAAGCGCTTCCCGTTCGACCGCGTGATCTCGCACGTGTTCCCGCTCGAGCGCATCTCGGAGGCCTTCGCCCAGGCCGACTGGGCCCAGCGAGGCGGCGACCCCGCCGGCGTCTCCCGCGCCGCCATCTCGATGTAGATCGGGGGGTCAGGTCTTACATTCCGACATTTTCTCGGTTCGCGCAGAGTCGCCGCGCGCCACGAAAATGTCGGAATGTAAGACCTGACCCCTACACGCGGTAGCGCTGGATCAGGGCCTCGTCGAGGACGAGGCCGAAGCCGGGGCCGTCGGGAATCGGGAACGTGCCGTCCCGGACGGCGGGGCGGTTGGCCCAGAGGGCCTGCCAGGCCGGGTCGCGCTCCGGATCCGCGAAGCACTCCACGTAGGTGCCGTGGGGCACCGCGGCCAGGAGCTGGCCCGCGATCTGCGGCTCCTCGTGGTGCGCCATCTTCACCCCGGCCCGTGCACAGAGCGCGGCGGCGTGTCGCCACTCGGTGACCCCGCCGCCCTCGGAGGCGTCGAAGTTGACCAGGTCCACCGCGCCCGCGTCGAGGAGCCGGCGCACCGCGTGGCTCGTGATCTCGGACTGGCCCGCGGTGATCGGGATGCGCGTGGCCCGCCGCACCTCCGCCATCATGCGGGCGTCGTCGTGCCAGTGGCACGGCTCCTCGAACCAGGCGATGTCGAGCGGCTCCACCAGGTGGGCGAAGCGCACCGCGTCCTCGACCGACCATCCGCGGTTGGCGTCCACCGCGAGCACGAAGCCGGGGCCGGCGGCGGCGCGCGCGGCCCGGACGCGCTCTGCGTCGGCCTCGGGGGCGAGGCCGCCCACCTTGAACTTGCAGCCGGCCATGCCGGCCTCGCGGTAGAGCTCCATCTCGCGGCCGATGTCGGCCAGGGTCTTGCCCTCGCGGTAGTAGCCGCCGATCGAGATGATCGGCAGGCGCTCGCGGAGCCGTCCCCCCATCAGGGTGGCCACGCTCTGCCCGCGCGCCTTGCCCAGCAGATCCCACATCGCGCAGTCCAGGCAGGCGATGGCCTCCATCAGGAGCTTCCGATCACGGCTCGAATGGGAAAGGGCGAAGAGCCGGCTCCAGATGGACTCGACCTCGGTGGGGTCCTGGCCCGCCAGGATCGGGGCCAGCTCGTCCCGGATCAGCCGCACGATCTCGGGCCCGTGCTCGCGGTTGTCCCCGTTGTAGATCTCGCTGACCAGGCCGTCATCCGTGCGCAGCCGGGTGACCACGGTGGAGCGCTTGAGCACCGCGTAGGTGCTGCCGCCGAAGTTCCGCCGGAGCGGGATGTCGAGCGCGATCGCCTCGACACTGTGGACGCGCATGGCCCCCGGTCTAGTTGGGGACGATGGCGGCGCGGGTCACGTGGCCTCGGTCCTGCTGGACGAAGGCCTCCTCGATCGCCTCGAGGGGGAACTTGTGGGAGACGATCCGGTCCCACGGATAGCGATCCCGGGTGCGCGCCATCATGTCGAGCGCCCCGCGCAGGTGCTCGGCCTCGTAGTGCGAGAGGCCGAAGATCCGGCGGTTGCCGAAGATGATCCAGGCCGGATCGAACTCCGCCTTCCATCCCACGTTGATGTTGCCGATCTCGAGGTACGTTCCCTCCGGCGCGGTCATGCGCAGGCCCTCGTCCACCACCTTGGGGTTGCCCACCAGCTCCATCACGATGTCGCCGCCCCAGTCGTCGGTGAGCGTCTTCACCGCCTTGATGCGGTCCTCCGGGGTCCGGTGCTCCCGCATGTCCACCACGTCGGTGGCCCCGAACGAGCGGGCGAGCGCGAGGCGCTCCTCCACCCCG
This sequence comes from Candidatus Methylomirabilota bacterium, assembly GCA_035254745.1. GTDB lineage: Bacteria > Methylomirabilota > Methylomirabilia > Rokubacteriales > CSP1-6 > CAMLFJ01. The sequence goes on from DATFAJ010000078.1 coordinate 2,221, forward strand.
TCGATGATCACCACGCGCGCCGCGCCCATCTCCCGCGCCACCGCGCACGCGTAGACCCCGAGGCCGCCCGCGCCCTGGATCACCACCGTCTGGCCCTGGCGCAGCGCGGTCAGGTCGAGACCCGCGTAGACCTGGCTGAACGCGCAGTTGACGCCGGCCGCCATCTCGTCGGTGATGTCGTCCCCGAGCTTGAACACCGCGTGGTTCGGCCGGAGGTAGAAGTACTGGCCGAAGCCGCCCTGGAAGTGCGGCCACACCTCGCACGAGACCAGGAAGTTGGACTGGCGCACCGGGCAGGACTTGGTCCGGCCCCGGAGGCACGCGCGACAGCGCCCGCACGGGAAGAAGAAGCGGTAGGCGACGCGATCGCCCACCGCGAGCGGGCGGCCCGCCGAGTCGGTGGTGACGCCCGCGCCGAGCTTGGCCACGCGGCCCACGTGCTCGTGGCCGGTGTTGAGCGGCAGCGGGCGGCCCATCTTCACGTAGTCGAGCTCCCCGCGCCAGTAGTGGAGGTCGGAGCCGCACACGTTGGCCATCGCGACCTTGACCAGGATCGCGCCCGGCTCGGGATCCGGGACCGGGTACTCGCGGATCTCGAAGGGCTTGCCCGCGCCGTGGAACACCGCCATCCGCGCCGTCTCGGCCATGATGTCCTCCTCAGATGATGGATGCCGGGGCGGAGTCTAGCATGGCGGGCGGGGCGCGGCGGCCCACGCGCCACCCTCCCCCCAGGGCCCACGGACGCTGGTAGACTGGCGGCGAGATCCCATGGACTCGATCCGCTCACCCCGGCTGCCGCGCCGTGCGTTCATGGCAATGGTGGCGGGCGGGCTTCTCGTCACGCCGCTCGCGCCCCGCGCGCAGCAACCGGCGGCGAAGACCTATCGCATCGGGATCCTGGAGTCGGTGCCCGCGGCCCAGAACGCGGCCAATCTCGACGCCCTGCGGAGGGGATTGCGCGAGCTCGGCTACGTCGAAGGGCGAAACTTGATCATCGAGTATCGCTCGTCGGACGGCCGGGCCGAGCGGTTCCCGGACCTCGCGGCCGAGCTGGTGCGACTCAAGGTGGACCTGATCGTGACCAGGGGGACGCCGGCCACCCGGGCGGCCAAGAACGCGACAGGAACGGTGCCGGTGGTGATGGCGACGATGGGCGACCCCCACGCCCTGGTGACGAGCTTCACGCGTCCGGGCGGAAACATCACGGGGGTGACGACCTTCAGCACCGAGCTGACCGCGAAGCGGCTCGAGATTCTCAAGGAGCTGGCTCCCGGTCTCTCGCGGGTCGGGTTGCTTCACAACATGAGCAATCCGGCGGCCCCACCCGAATGGGAAGAGACGAAGACGGCGGCCCGCGCCCTGGGTCTTCAGGCCGAGCTCCTCGACGTGCGGACCCCGGGCGACCTGGGCCGCGCGTTCGAGCTGGCCGGGCGACAGCGCGTCGACGGCCTGGTCGTCGGGCCGGACGGCCTCACCCAGATGGAGCAGCGGGCGATCGTCGACGCGGTGACCCGGAGCAAGCTGCCCGCCGCCTATCCGTCCCGCGACTTCGTCGAGGCGGGAGGCTTGATGGCCTACGCGGTGAACTATCCCGACCTGTACTTCCGGTTCGCGGGCATCGTCGACAAGATCTTCAAGGGCGCGAAGCCCGGCGACCTTCCGGTGGAGCAGCCGACCCGGTTCGAGCTCGTGATCAACCTGAAGACCGCCCGGGCGCTCGGCCTCACGGTTCCGAGGTCGGTGCTGCTGCGGGCGGATCAGGTGATCCAGTAGACCGGCCTCCCCGTGTGGTAGTCTACGGGGCGCCCGACGGAGGGAGGCATCATGAAGATCACGATCCTCGACGACTACCAGGATACGATCCGCACGCTGAACGCCTTCAAGAAGATGGCGGGTCAGGACGTCACGATCTGGAAGGACCACACCAGGGACGTCGACACGCTCGCGGCCCGGCTCAAGGACACCGAGGTGCTCGTGTGCATCCGCGAGCGCACCCCGATCCGCGGACCGCTGCTCGACCGCCTCGACCGCTTGAAGATGGTCACCCAGGTCGGCGTGGTTCCCAACATCGAGATCCCCGCGTGTACGCGGCGCGGCGTCATCGTCTCCTCGAGCCAGATGCCGGGCCGGCCGTCGTACGCGACCGCGGAGTTGACGTGGGGCCTGGTGATCGCGGCGGTGCGGCGCATCCCGCAGGAGATGACCGCGATGCGCACCGGGAAGTGGCAGGCCTACCCGATCGGCACCGGGCTGCGCGGCAAGACGCTGGGCATCCTCGGCTACGGGAAGATCGGCGCGGTGGTCGCCGGCTACGGCCGCGCGTTCGGGATGAACGTGATCGCATGGGGGCGTCCGTCCACGCTCGAGAAGGCGAAGGCCGACGGCTACACCCCCGCGGCCAGCCGCGAGGCCTTCTTCGCCGAGTCGGACGTGGTCTCGATCCACGTGCGGCTCATCGACGCGACCCGCGGCATGGTGACCGCGGAGGACCTGGCGCGGATGAAGCCCTCCGCGGTCTTCGTCAACACGAGCCGCGCCGGGCTCGTCGCGCCGGGCGCACTCGAGGCCGCGCTCGCCAAGGGCCGGCCCGGCATGGCCGCGGTGGACGTCTACGAGGACGAGCCGGTCCTTGGGGCGCGGCACCCCCTGCTCGCGATGGACAACGCGATCTGCGTGCCGCATCTCGGCTACGTGGAGCGCGACGGCCTCGAGCACATGTTCGACACGATCTTCGATCAGATCCTGGCCTACGGCGCGGGCAAGCCGATCAACGTGCTGAACCCCGAG
>DATFAJ010000079.1:0-3119 GCA_035254745.1 Candidatus Methylomirabilota bacterium
CATCGCCTGGTGCGCCTGGCGGTGGCCCTGGTCGGCTGGGTGCGCGGCGGCCTCGGCATGGCGGTGGTGGCGGCCGAGTACATCTTCTCCGGGATCTCGGGCTCGACGGTGGCCGACGTCTCCGCGGTGGCCGCCACCACCATCCCGGGCATGGTGCGCGCGGGCTACAGCAAGGAGCTGGCGGTCGCGGTGGTCTCGGCCGCCTCCGCGATGGGAATCCTGGTGCCGCCCTGCATCCTCATGATCGTGATCGGCTCGGTGGCGAGCCTCTCGGTCGCCGCCCTCTTCACCGCGGGCTTCCTGCCCGCGATCGTGATGGCGCTGGTGCTCATGGGCTACATCTGGCGCACCGCCGGCCGCATCGGCATCGCGGCCGAGCCGCGGCCGACCCTGCGCGAGCTCGGCACCGCGTTTCGCCAGGCCCTCATCCCGCTCGGCATGCCCGCGATCATCTTCGGCGGCATCCTGGGCGGCATCATGACCCCGACCGAGGCCTCGGTGCTGGCCGTGATCTACGCGGCGGTGGTCGGCCTCTTCGTCTACCGGGAGATCAAGTGGTCGGCGCTGCCGGGCCTGGTCATGCACGCGGCGATGATCACCGGCGCGGTGGGCTTGCTGCTCGGCACCGCGGGGGTCATCTCCTGGTTCCTGACCGTGCAGCAGATGCCGGCCGCGATGATCCGGCTCATGACGGTGGTGCCGGGCAGCAGCCTCGTCTTCCTCTTCCTCACCGCCGCCGTCTTCATCTTCTTCGGCGCGGTGATCGAGGGGCTGCCCGCGGTGGTGATCCTGCTGCCGAGCCTCCTGCCGGTGGCGAGCGGCCTCGGGATCGACCCCATCCACTACGCGATCGTGATCGTGGCCGCCGTCGGCATCGGCCTCTTCCTGCCGCCGATCGGGGTGGGGCTCTTCATCGCCTGCGGGATCGCCGATCTGTCGGTGGACCGGGCCACCCGCGCGATGCTGCCGTTCATCCTGGTCCTCGTGGTCGGCCTCATGATCGTCATCCTGGTGCCCGAGATCACCCTCGCCCTGCCGCGCCTGTTCCGCCTCCTCTGACCTCTCCCTCTCCCCTCAGGGGAGAGGGCAGGGTGAGGGGTGGTCAGGGTGAGGGATGGTCACGCGACGCCCAGGTACCGCCGCTTGACCTCCTCATCGGCCTCGAGGCCCGCGGGGGTGCCTTCCCAGACGATCTGGCCCTTGCTCATCACGTAGACCCGGTCGGCCACCCGGAGCGCCAGGTGGTAGTTCTGCTCGACGAGCAGGAGCGACAGCCGCTCCGCCTTGAGCGCGAGGAGAATGCGGCCGATCTCGCGCACGATCATCGGGGCCAGGCCCTCGGAGGGCTCGTCGAGCAGGATCAGGCGGCCGTTGGTGAGGAGCGCGCGACCGATGGCGAGCATCTGCTGTTCGCCGCCCGACAGGGTGCCGCCCGACTGCTGCTCGCGCTCGCGGAGCCGGGGGAACAGCGCGTAGATCCGCTCGAGGGTGAAGCCCGGCGCCCGCGCGCCCAGCAGCAGGTTCTCGCGCACCGAGAGCGGGGCGAAGATGCGCCGGCCCTGCGGGACCAGCGCGAGCCCCCGCCGGGCGATGCGGTGCGCGGGCCAGCGCTCGATCGCCTGGCCCTCGAACATCACCCGGCCCGCGCGCGGCGGCGTGAAGCCCACGATGCTCCGGATCGCGGTGGTCTTGCCCGCCCCGTTGCGGCCGAGGACGGCCACCGCCTCCCCCGCCCCCACCCGCAGCGAGACACCGTGCAGCACGTGGCTGTCGCCGTAGTAGGTGTGGATGGCCTCGACGTCGAGCATGGTCAGGCGTGTCCCAGGTAGATCTCGTAGACGCGCGGGTCGGCCTTCACCTCGGCGAAGGTGCCCTCGGTGAGCACCTCGCCGTAGTGCAGCACCGTCACCCGGTCGGCGAGCGAGCCCACCACGTCCATGTCGTGCTCGATGATCAGCAGCGTCACGTCGCGCGGCAGCGCCTCCAGCATGCGCGTCATGCGCTGGGTCTCCTCCGGCGACATGCCGGCGGTCGGCTCGTCGAGCATCAGCAGCCGCGGCGAGGTGGCGAGCGCCACCCCCACCTCGAGCTGGCGCTGCTCGCCGTAGGAGAGGCGGCCGGCCGGCTCGTCGAGCCGCTCGGCCAGGCCCACGACCCCGGCCACCTCCTGCGCGCGATCGAGCGGGCCGCGCCGACGCTCGACGCTCCCGAGCAGATCCCAGGTGCCGGGCGCGCGGGCGGCCGCGGCCAGCCGCAGGTTCTCCCGGACCGCGAGCCGCGGGAACAGGTTGTTGCGCTGGAACGAGCGCGAGATCCCGCGGCGGGCCACCGCGTGCGGGGCGAGGCCATCGATCGGCACGCCTTCGAGCCGGATGTGTCCTCCCGTCGGCCGGAGCTCGCCGGTGATGATGTTGAACAGCGTCGTCTTGCCGGCCCCGTTGGGCCCGATGATGGCCCGGCGCTCGCGCGGCGCGACCGAGAAGGACACGCGGTCGAGCGCGCTCACCGCCCCGAAGGTGCGGCTCAGGCCCTCGACGGCCAGCAGCGGCGGCGTCACGCGCGGAGCCCCACACGTCCGCGCAGCGCGCCCACGAGCCCGCCGGGCACGAAGAGCACGAACAGGATGAAGGTCGCGCCCAGGATCAGCATCCACCGCTCGGTGTAGGTGCTGACCAGGCTCTGCAGCAGGATGAAGGCGGCCGCGCCCAGCGTCGCCCCGCCGAGGGTGCCGGTGCCGCCGATGATCACCATCAGCAGGGCCTCGCCGGAGGTCTTCCAGAAGAACGCGTCCGGCGTGATCGAGCCGTTGAACTGGGTGTAGAGCGAGCCGGCGAGGCCCGCGATGATTCCCGCGATGACGAAGGCCAGCAGCTTGTAGCGCTCGACCGCGTAGCCCACCGCCCGCATGCGCGCCTCGTTCTCGTGGATGCCGCGCAGCACGTGGCCGAACGGCGAGTGGACGATCCGCCAGAGGGCGAGCGCGGTCAGGGTCACCAGGACGAGCAGGTAGGCGTGAAAGCCGCCGAGGCTCCCGAGTGCGAGCCCCGGCACCGCCGGGCGCGGGACGCCGACCAGGCCGTCCTCGGCCCCCAGCCACGAGACCTGGAAGGTATAAGCGT
>DATFAJ010000080.1:0-5829 GCA_035254745.1 Candidatus Methylomirabilota bacterium
GCTGCGAGCCGCCGTGCTTCCCGGTGGTGCTGGCCGCGGTGCAGGCCGTCCTCGACCCCGCGTTCAACCTGCGCGGCGTGCAGACCACCGACGAGAACGTGGCGCCGCTGCTCGTGGTGAGCGGGCCGATCGCGGCCCGGATCGGGGTCAACGCGGCGTGGGGCGCCCTCGGCCCCGGCTGGCCGGCCAACGCGACGATCGGCCGCGCGCTGCGCCTCGTCATGCACAACCTGGGCGGCGGCTGGCCCGGGGCCGTCTCCTTCGCGGGCCTCGGCCAGCCGGGCCGCTACACCCTGTGCCTGGCCGAGCGCGAGGACACGCCGTGGCCGCCGCTGCACGTCGAGCTCGGCTACCGCCCCGATCAGAGCACGGTGACCGTGCTGCGCGCCGAGACCGTGATCAACGTCACCGGCGGCCTCGACGAGCTGGCGAGCGTGATGGGCTCGGCCGCCTCGCTCTTCGGCATCCTCCACGGGGGCAAGCCCGCCGTGATCCTCTCGCCGTTCACCGCGCGGCGGCTGGCCGGGGAGGGCTGGACGCGCGCCTCCGTGCGGCAGGAGCTCTTCGCGCGCGGCCGGCTCGCGGCCGAGACCTGGCGCCGCTCGTGGATCCACGCCACCGTGCGCACGAGCGACTGGCCGGACTGGGCGCGCACCGCGGCCGAGAGCGGCGCGATCCCGGCGGTGCGCGAGCCGGACGACATCACCCTCGTCGTGGCCGGCGCCGACCTGCCGATTCCGCAGCACGCCTACTGCCCGTCGTGGGGCCACCCGCCCTGCCGGGTCACGCGCGAGATCGTCGCTCCGGCCGGGTGCCCTTGACGCCGCGCCCCCGGGAGGCGCAGCATGGGTTGGTCCGGAGACCCTCTCAATGACCAGCCCTTTCGTGCTCGGCCCGGCGGTGTGCATCGCCGGGGCCCCGGGCGGTCCGCTCGCCGGCCTGACGTTCGCCGCCAAGGACCTGTTCGACGTCGCCGGCCATCCGACCGGCGGGGGCAATCCGGACTGGGCGCGGGCGCATCCCGTCCCCACGCGCCACGCCTGGGCGGTGCAGCGCCTGCTCGACGCCGGCGCGACGCTGATCGGCAAGACCGTCACCGACGAGGTCTCGCTCGGCATCCTCGGCGAGAATCCCTTCGACGGCACGCCGCTGAACCCGAAGGCACCCGATCGCGTGCCCGGGGGCTCCTCGTCGGGCTCGGCCTCGGCGGTGGCCCAGGGCCTCTGCGACAGCGCGCTCGGCACCGACACCGGCGGGTCGGTGCGCGTGCCGGCGAGCTTCTGCGGACTCTACGGCATCCGGCCGACCCACGGCCGGCTCGATGTGGGTGGCATGATGCGCCAGGCGCCCAGCTCCGACACGACCGGGTGGTTCGCCCGCGACGCCGACACTTTCGCGCGCGTCAGCCAGGTCCTGCTGGGCGAGCCCGCGGCGGCGGAGCTGCCGACGCGCCTGGTGGTGGCCGCCGACGCCTTCGGCCTCGCCGACGACGAGACCGCGGCGGCGCTGCGGCCGCTGGTGTGCCGGCTGTCGGCCCTGGTGCGGGACGTGCGCGAGGAGCTCCTGGCCCCACCCGGCCTGTCGGTCTGGGCCCGCGCGCAGCGGACGCTGCAGTCCTACGAGGCGTGGGTGACCTTCAAGGACTGGATCGATCGCGAGAACCCGCGCATGGCCTGGAGCGTCGCGCGCAACCTGGCGCTGGCCGCCACGATCTCGGAGCCGGAGCGGGAGTGGGCGGCGCTGACCCGCGCCGAGGCCCGGGGCCGCCTCGCCTGGCTGCTGCGGCCCGGCACCATCCTGTGCCTGCCCACGACCCCGTTCCCCGCGCCCCGCAAGGGCCTGCCGCTGCCGATCCTCTCCCCCCTCCGCGCGCGCATCACCTGCCTGGCCGCGCACGGCGGCCTGACCGGCGTGCCGCAGGTGAGCATTCCCGGCGCGCACGTGGGCGGGCTGCCGGTCGGCCTGTCCATCCTGGGCGCGCGCGGCACCGACGCCACGCTGGTGGCGGTCGCGAAGGCCCTGGGCTGCGCCCGATGACCGACGTGACGTCCGATCTGACGCTCAACCTGACGCCCAACCTTCCGGATATCGTGGCCGAGGTGCGCGAGCTCTTCGAGCGCTACGAGCGGGCGCTCGTCGACAAGGACGTCGAGGTCCTCGACGCGACCTTCTGGGAGAGCCCGCACACCATCCGGTACGCGCTCCACGAGAACGGGTACGGCTTCGCCGAGATCCACGCGCACCGGGTGGCGCGCCCGCCGGGGCCGGGCATCAAGGAGCGCCGCATCCGCCTCGAGATCCTCACCCTCGGGCGCGACCTCGCCACCGTGAATCTCGAGTTCAAGGTGCGCGGGCGCGACCTGATCGGCCGGCAGAGCCAGACCTGGGTCCGCTTCCCCGCCGCGGGCTGGAAGGTGATCGCCGCGCACGTCTCCACCATGAACGAGGGCCCGCTCTGGCCATGACGACTCCGCCGACCACCCGCGCCCTGGCCGCCGACGTCGATCCGGTGCGCTTCGAGGTCATCCGCAACGCGCTCCTCGCGATCACCGAGGAGATGGGGGCGACGCTGCGGCGCGCCGCCTACTCCACCAACATCAAGACCCGAGGCGATTTCTCCTGCGCGTTCTTCGATCGCGACCTGCGCACCATCGCCCAGGCCTTCGCCCAGCCCTCGCACCTGGGCTCGCTCGCCCACATCGTGCCGCGGGCCATCGCGACCTACGGGGCCGACCGCCTGGCCCCGGGCGACGGCATCCTCATCAACGACCCGTACCTGGGCGGCGTGCACCTGAACGACATCACGCTGATCACGCCCGTGTTCCACGAAGGGGCCCTCTTCGGTTTCGTGGCCAACATCGCGCACCACGTCGACGTGGGGGGCGGCGCCCCGGGCAGCATCGGGGTGTCGAGCGAGATCTACCAGGAGGGGCTGGTCATCCCGCCGGTGCGGTTCGTGAAGGGCGGCCAGATCGACCGCGATCTCTTCGCGATGATCCGCTCGAACTTCCGCGGCACCCGCGAGATCTCGGGCGACTTCCGCGCCCAGACCGCGGCCAACCGCCTGGGGGCGCAGCGGATCGAGGCGCTCGCCGCGCAGCACGGCGGCGTGGAGCTCGCCCACTACCTCGACGAGCTGCTGCGCTACACCGAGCGGCGCACCCGGGCCGCCTTCGCCGAGTTCCCGGACGGCCGCTTCACCGCCGACATGCTCATGGACGGCGACGGGGTCACCGACCAGCCGGTGCGGCTCGAGGCGACCGTGACCATCGACGGGGGCCGCCTCGCCGTCGACCTGACCGGCTGCGACGACCAGCGCAAGTCGCCGACCAACGCGACCTCGTCGCAGACCTACTCGGGCGTGGTGTACGTGCTCAAGTGCCTGATCGACCCGGACATCCCGGTCAACGACGGCTTCTACCGCCTGATCGACATCCGGAGCCGGCCCGGCTCGGTCGTCCACGCCCAGCATCCCGCCGCGGTGGCCGCGGGCTGGGAGATCGCGATGCAGCTCTGCGATCTCCTGTTCAAGGCGCTGGCCCCCGCGCTGCCCGACCGCGTGGTCGCGGGCACCAAGGGCTGCGTGTGCAACATCGCCTTCGGCGGCATGAACCCGACCTCGGGCGAGTACTTCACGTACTACGAGACCATCGCGGGCGGTTACGGGGCGACCCTCACCACCGACGGCATGGACGCGGTGCAGGCGCACTTCCAGAACACCGAGAACGCGCCGGTCGAGGAGACCGAGGCCAACTATCCGGTGCGCATCCTGCGCTACGCGCTGATCGAGAACTCGGAGGGTGGCGGCCGGCACCGCGGCGGGCTCGGGGTGCGGCGCGACTACGCGTTTCCCGGGCACGCCCCGAGCTTCTCGATCCTCTCCGACAAGGCGCGCCACGCGCCGTGGGGGCTCTTCGGCGGCGGCGCGGCGCGGCCCGCGAAGTACATCCTGAACCCGGACACGCCGGCGGCCCGCGAGCTGCCGTCCAAGATCACCTTCCAGATGGCGGCCGGCGACGTGGTGAGCGTTCAGACGCCGGGCGGGGGCGGCACCGAGGGGCCGCTCGCGCGCGATCCGTCGCGGGTGGCCGCGGACGTGGCCCAGGGCAAGATCTCGCCCGAGCGCGCCCGTGCCGTGTACGGCGTGGTCGTGGACCCGGCCACCCAGACCCTCGACGCGGCCGGCACCACGGCGGCGCGCGCGGAGGCGTCGAGGGAGGCCCGGGCACCCCGATGAGCGCTTGCGCGAAGAGGCCCAGCCGCCCAACCGCGGTCATCCACGGTAAGGCACCCCGATGAGCGCTTGCGCGAAGAGGCCCAACCGCCCAACCGCAGTCATCCACGGTAAGGCACCCCGATGAGCGCTTGCGCGAAGAGGCCCAACCGCCCAACTGCAGTCATCCACGGTAAAGCGCTCAGATGACCCGGTGGCGCGTCGGCATCGACATCGGCGGCACCTTCACCGACGCCGCGCTCGTCGACGGGGAGACCGGCCAGGTCCGCGTGGTCAAGGTGCTCACCACGCCGGAGGACCCGGCTCTGGGCTTCATGGCCGCGCTCGAGCGGGGCCTCGCGGAGTGTGGGGCCGGGGGCCGCGACGTGGCCGCGGTGGTGCACGCCACCACGGTGGCGACCAACGCCATCATCGAGGGCAAGACCGCGCGCGTGGGCATGCTGGTGACGCGCGGCTTCCGCGACATCCTGGAGATCGGGCGGCAGATCCGGTCGCGGCTGTACGACGTGCACCTCCAGAAGCCCGCCCCCCTGGTCCCGCGTCGATGGAGCCTCGAGGTCGGCGAGCGCCTCGACGCCGACGGCGCGGTGCTCGAGCCGCTCGACGAGCGAGAGGTACGGGCCGCGGTGCGCCGCCTGCGCGCCGAGGCGGTCGAGGCGGTGGTGATCTGCTTCCTCCACTCCTACCTGAATCCCGCCCACGAGCGCGCCGCCGCCGCGATCGTGCGGAAGGAGATGCCCGAGGCCTGGCTGTCGGTCTCCTCCGAGGTGTGCCCCGAGTTCCGCGAGTACCTGCGCGGCAGCACCGCGGCGGTGAACGCGGCGGTCATGCCCATCGTCTCGCGCTACGTGGACGCGCTCGAGTCGCGGCTCGCCGCCCTCGGCTCCACCGCGCCGTTCTACGTGATGCAGTCCAACGGCGGCGTCATGACGTCGGCCTCGGCCAAGGAGCGCCCGGTCTACATGGTCGAGTCCGGGCCGGCCGCGGGCGTCATCGCGGCGGGGGCGGTGGCCGCGCCGTACCGCTACGCCAACGTGCTCTCGTTCGACATGGGCGGCACCACCGCCAAGGTGGGCCTGATCCAGGACGGGCGCCTGCGGCTCTCCACCGAGATGGAGGTGGGGGCCCAGGCGGTGACCCCGCTCGGCGAGGGGCGGGGCGGCGGCTATCCGGTGCGCACGCCGGTGATCGACCTGGTGGAGGTGGGCGCGGGCGGGGGCAGCGAGGCGTGGATCGACGCGGGCGGCGCGCTGCGCGTGGGCCCGCGGAGTGCGGGGGCTCGCCCGGGTCCCGCGTGCTACGGCCTGGGCGGCACGACCCCGACCATCACGGACGCGAACCTCGTGCTGGGTCGGCTCGACCCCGCGTTCTTCCTCGGTGGCGAGATGAGGCTCGACGCCGGGGCGGCCCGTCGGGCCGTCGCCGCGCAGGTGGCGGCGCCGCTCGGCCTCGATCCGCTCGCCGCGGCCAGCGGCATCGTGGAGATCGCCAACGCCCACATGATCGGCGCCATGCGTCTCGTGTCCGTGCAGCGCGGCTACGACCCGCGAGACTTCGTCCTCGTCGCCTTCGGCGGGGCCGGGCCGCTCCACGCC